>NZ_JAVREJ010000006.1:0-262599 GCF_031845345.1 Pseudonocardia charpentierae
CGCCAGCGTTCGTCCTGAGCCAGGATCAAACTCTCCAACAAAAACTGGCTCTAACCAAAAAACTCTCCACCACGGACGGGGCCGTAGATATTGAAGAGCCATATCAAAACTGGCACAACACCACCAGTTCCAAACAAACAAGCTCGACACACTGTTGAGTTCTCAAAAGACACCCGCACACCGGCATCCCACCGTCAGGCGGTCCGTCGGGGCTTGTACTTCTAGAGTAGCACTCCGGATCAGATCCGGGGCAACTCGCCCACCCTAAGTGGTCCGGTGACCAGGGTCAACCCCTGCCGTCCCACACCTCGACGATACACCGCACTGGGCGGGCACCTCCGAGGGGTGTCGCACTCCGGGGGCCGACTACGGGCCAGCGAAGCTGTCCCGGTCTGTCTTGCTGCCGCCCTGGCGACGTGGAGGACAGTACACGCTGCGTCACGGACGCTCCGTTGGGGGGTCCCTAACGGGTGTCCGAGCTGGTCAGCGCTACTGGGAATCGACCAGCCGGTCATCGACCCGGACGCCGGCGATGTTGCGCTTGCCGCGGCGGACGACGAGCCAGCGGCCGTGCAACAGGTCGGCCGCCTCCGGCACCCACTGGTCGTCGGCGATCTTGACGTTGTTGACGTACGCACCACCCTCGGTCACCGTGCGCCGTGCAGCCCCGCGGCTCTCGGACAGGCCGGTGGCGACGAGGAGATCGACGATCGTCGGGTGTTCGTCGAGGTTCACCGACGCACGCGGGACCTCGGTGAGAGCGGCGTCGATGGTCGGGCCGTCGAGATCGCGCAGGTCGCCGCGGCCGAAGAGCGCCTGGCTCGCGGCGATCACCTGCTCGGTCTGGTGAGCGCCGTGGACGAGTGTGGTCAGCTCCCCCGCCAGGCGGCGCTGCGCGGCTCGCAGGTGCGGCCGCTCCGCGACGTCCTTCTCCAGCTGCTCGATCTCCTCGGGCGGCAGGAACGTGAACATCCGCAGGTAGCGCCCGACGTCGGCGTCCGCGACGTTGACGAAGTACTGGTACCACGCGTACGGAGACGTCATCTGCGGGTCCAGCCAGATGTTCCCGCCCCCGGTGGACTTGCCGAACTTGCGCCCCTCGGAGTCGGTGATCAACGGCACGGTGAGCGCGTGGGCCGTCGCGCCCTCGACCCGCCGGATCAGCTCGACCCCGCCCACGATGTTGCCCCACTGGTCCGAACCGCCGATCTGGAGCCGGCATCCCTCGCGGCGGAAGAGGTGCAGGTAGTCCTGGCTCTGCAGGAGCAGGTAGCTGAACTCGGTGTACGACATGCCCTCGGCGGCGAGACGCCGCTTCACCGTCTCGCGCGCGAGCATGACGTTGACCGAGAAGTACTTGCCGACGTCGCGCAGAAACTCCAGGACCGACTGAGGGCCGGTCCAGTCGAGGTTGTTGGCGATGACGGCACCGGTCGGCGAGCCGTCGAACTCGACGAACCGTTCGAGCTGGCCGCGGATGCGGAGCACCCAGTCGGCGACCGTGTCCGTGCTCTGCAGGGTGCGCTCCCCCACGTCGCGCGGATCGCCGATCTGCCCCGTCGCGCCACCGGCGAGGACGACCGGGCGGGCGCCCGCCTGCTGGAAGCGGCGCAGGGTCAACAACGGGATGAGGTGCCCTGCGTGCAGGCTCGGCCCGGTCGGGTCGAATCCGCAGTACAACGTGAGGACGCCCGACGCGAGGTCGCTCCGCAGCGCGTCGCGGTCCGTGGTCTGGGCGATCAGGCCGCGCCACTCCAGCTCGTCGAGGATGTCGCCGCCCGTACGGCCGCTGGCGTTCGCAGTGCTCACGCCGACGATCCTCCCCCACCGGTCGCGGGCTTCGTCCCGGCGCCCCGGCCGGGCCGGTACGGGCTCACGGCAGGTGAGCCGGCGAGCCAGAACCGCCAGGGCGTGTCGTGCGCGGCCGCGACCCCGACACGCGGGCCGGTGCACACGGACGACGGGTCGACCGGTGGTCCGGCGAGCACCCGTACCGGCGAGGACGCGTCGGTCACGTCGAGGCCGTTGTGCTCGCGGGTCAGCCCGAGCAGCGCCGCCAGCCGGGCCGGACCCCGCGCGAGGTCGGCGGCGCGGCGTGCCGTCGGGCGGCGGGCGAAGGCGGCGCCGATGTCCGACGTGACCTCGCCGGCCCGCAGCAGCACCGCGCCCGGCTCGCCGTCGGTCAGGCAGGTCACGTTGGCGCAGAAGTGCATGCCGTAGACGAAGTAGACGTAGAGGTGTCCGGGTGGGCCGAACATCACCGCGTTGCGGGCGGTGCGGCCGCGGAAGGAGTGCGCCGCTGCGTCGTCGGCCCCGCGGTAAGCCTCCACCTCCACGAGCCGGACCGCGACGGTGCCGTCAGGGGTGTCGGCCTCCACCGTGCAGCCCAGCAGGCGGACCGCGGCCTCCGGGACGTCGACGGCGAGCGCGTCGCGGTCGATGAGCGGCGCCGTCATCCTGTCCAGCGCCGCGCCTCCGTCACCTGTGCCCGCAACGCGTCGAGCTGCTCCATGACCCGCACTCCGGCGGTGCCGCCCCGAGCGTCGCGGGCCGCGATCGATCCTTCGACCGTGAGCACCGTGCGGACCTCGGGCGTGAGGGCGGGGTGCACCGCGGCGAGCTCCGCGTCCGTCAGGTCCTCCAGGCCGACCCCGCGCCCCTCGGCCGCCCGGACGCAGCCGCCCGCCGCCTCGTGCGCCACGCGGAACGGCACGCCCTGCCGGACCAGCCACTCCGCGACGTCGGTCGCGAGGGTGAATCCGGCCGGCGCCAGGGCGGCCAGCCGGTCCGTGTGGAACGTCAGGGTCGCCACCATGCCGGCGACCGCGGGAAGCAGCAGCTCCAGCTGCTCGACCGAGTCGAACAACGGCTCCTTGTCCTCCTGCAGGTCGCGGTTGTAGGCGAGCGGGAGGCCCTTGAGCGTGGCGAGGAGCCCGGCGAGGTTGCCGATCAGCCGGCCCGCCTTGCCGCGGGCCAGCTCGGCGACGTCCGGGTTCTTCTTCTGCGGCATGATCGAGCTGCCGGTCGAGAACGCGTCGTCCAGGGTGATGTAGGAGAACTCGGCGGTCGCCCAGAGGATCACCTCCTCGGCGATCCGCGACAGGTCGACCGCCACCATCGCGAGCACGAAGGCCGCCTCCGCCGCGAAGTCGCGCGCGGCCGTGCCGTCGATGGAGTTGGCGGCCGACTGGGAGAACCCCAGCTCGGCGGCCACCGCCTCCGGATCCAGCCCCAGCGACGACCCTGCCAGCGCGCCCGACCCGTACGGCGACACCGCCGTGCGGCGGTCCCAGTCGCGCAGCCGGTCGACGTCGCGCAGGAGGGCGTGCGCGTGCGCGGCGAGGTGGTGCGCGAGCAGCACCGGCTGGGCGTGCTGCAGGTGTGTGCGCCCGGGCATCGGTGCGTCCGGGTGTGACGTGGCCTGGGCGAGCAGGGCGTCGACAACCTCGCACACCCCGGCGCCGACCCGGCGGGCGGCGTCGCGCAACCACATCCGGAACAGCGTCGCCACCTGGTCGTTGCGCGAACGGCCGGCGCGCAGCTTGCCGCCCAGCTCAGGACCCGCGCGCTCGACGAGGCCGCGCTCGAGGGCGGAGTGCACGTCCTCGTCGCCGGGCGCGGGCTCGAACGCACCCGAGGCGACGTCGGCGTCGAGCTTCTCCAGTGCCGAGAGCATCCCGGCCAGCTCGTCGTCGGTGAGCAGCCCGGCGCGGTGCAGCACGCGGGCGTGCGCCATCGAGGCACGCAGGTCGTACGGCGCGAGGCGCCAGTCGAAGTGCGTGGACTTCGAGAGGGCGGTTAGCGCGTCTGCCGGGCCGGAGGCGAACCGCCCGCCCCAGAGACCACTCACCGGTCCACCCCCGACACGCGCTGCGCGCGGCTCGCCGCGATCTTGCTGGGCAGGCCCCACAGCTGGACGAAGCCCTTCGCCAGACCCTGGTCGAAGGTGTCGCCCGCGTCGTAGGTGGCGAGGCCGAAGTCGTAGAGCGACGCGTCCGAGCGGCGGCCCGTCGGCACGGCCCGGCCACCGTGCAGCGTCATGCGCACCTCGCCCGTGACGTGCTCCTGGCTCGACGCGACGAACGAGTCGAGCGCCTCCTTCAGCGGGGAGAACCACAGCCCGTCGTAGACCAGCTCCGTCCAGCGCTGGGAGACCGTGCGCCTGAACCGGGCGAGGTCGCGCTCGACGGTGACGCTCTCCAGCTCCTGGTGTGCGGTGAGCAGGGCGATCGCGCCGGGAGCCTCGTACACCTCGCGGCTCTTGATCCCGACCAGCCGGTCTTCGACCATATCGAGCCGACCGATCCCGTGGGCGCCGGCGCGGGCGTTGAGCTCCTGGATCGCCTGCAGCATCGTGACGCGATGCCCGTCGATCGCGACGGGGACCCCGTTCTCGAACCGGACGACGACCTCGTCGGGCTCCCGCGGCTGCGCCGGGTTCCGCGTGTAGGCGTAGACGTCTTCGATCGGGGCGTTCCAGATGTCCTCCAGGAACCCGGTCTCCACCGCGCGGCCCCAGACGTTCTGGTCGATCGAGTACGGCGACCGCTTGCTGGTCTCGATCGGCAGGTCGTGGTCCTCGGCGTACTGGATCGCCTTCTCGCGGGTCCAGGCGAAGTCGCGGACCGGGGCGATGCACCGCAGCTCGGGGGCGAGCGCCTGGATGCCGACCTCGAACCGGACCTGGTCGTTGCCCTTGCCGGTGCAGCCGTGCGCGACAGTGGTGGCGCCGTACTGCTTCGCCGCGCCCACGAGATGCTTGACGATCAGCGGCCGGGACAGCGCGGAGACCAGCGGGTACCGGTCCATGTAGAGGGCCTGCGCCTGCAGGGCCGGCAGGCAGTACTGCTCGGCGAACTCGTCGCGGGCATCGGCGACCACGGCCTCGACGGCGCCGCAGGCGAGCGCCCGCTTGCGGATCTGCTCGAGGTCTTCACCACCCTGTCCGACGTCCACCGCGACGGCGACGACCTCCGCGCCGGTCTCCTCGGCGATCCAGCCGATGCCCACCGAGGTGTCCAAGCCCCCGGAGTAGGCCAGTACGACCCGGTCCGTCATCTCCTACAACCCCTTCATCACTGTCTGATCGATCTTGGCTGACTTCAGGTTCGTGAGCCGCTCCGCGATCATCGCGCCCGTCAAGGGCTCGCGGGCCACCACGAGCAGGGTGTCGTCGCCCGCGACCGTGCCGACGACGTCGTGCAGCGCTGCGCGGTCCAGCGCACTGGCCAGGTAGTGCGCGGCGCCGGGTGGGGTGCGGAGCACCGCGAGGTTCCCGCTCGCGTCGCTGGACACGAGCAGTTCGCCGAGCAGCTTGGCCAGGCGGCCGGTGCCGCCCTCGACCCCGCGCACCGGGCTGCCGTCGTCCGGGATCACGTACACGGGGATGCCGCCGTCCGCGCCGCGCAGCTTGATGGCGCCCAGCTCGTCGAGGTCCCGGGACAGCGTGGCCTGGGTGGTCTCGATCCCCGCGGCCTCCAGCAGGCCGAGCAGCTCCGTCTGGCTGCGGACCTGCTCGCGCGAGACGATCTCGACGATCCGTGCCTGGCGGGCGGCGCGGCTGGTGGTGCCGGTGGTCATCGCTGCACCTGGGCCAGCAACCAGGTCAGGAGCGCCTTCTGGGCGTGCAGCCGGTTCTCCGCCTCGTCCCACGCCGCGCTGCGGGGGCCGTCGAGCACCTCGTCCGTGATCTCGTCGCCGCGGTGCGCGGGCAGGCAGTGCAGCGCGATCACGTCGGGCGCGGCCCGGTCGAGCAGCGCGTCGTTGACCTGCAGGGGCCGGAACGGGGCCGTGCGGTCGCGGCCGTCGGACTCCTGCCCCATCGACACCCAGGTGTCGGTCACGACGACCTCGGCGCCCTCGACCGCGGCGTGCGGGTCGGCGACCAGCGCGGCGCTGCCGCCGGTCTCGTGGGCGCGCGCCTTGGCGTCGCGCAGCACGTCCGGGTCCGGGCTGAAGCCGTCCGGGGCGCACACGCGCACGTGCAGCCCGGCGGTGACCCCGCCGAGCAGGAGCGAGTGCGCCATGTTGTTCGCGCCGTCGCCGAGGTAGGTCAGGGTCAGTCCGGCCAGCCGCCCGAACCGCTCGCGGATCGTCTGCAGGTCGGCGAGCACCTGGCAGGGGTGGAACTCGTCGGTGAGCGCGTTCACGACCGGGACGGTCGCCGAGGCGGCCATCTCCTCGATCCGCGCCTGCGCCCCGGTCCGCCACACGATCGCCGCCACGTAGCGGGAGATCACCCGCGCTGTGTCGCCGATGGACTCGCCCCGCCCCATCTGACTGGCGGCCGCGTCGACGATCAGCGGGGTCCCCCCGAGCTGGGCGATGCCGGTCTCGAAGGACAGGCGGGTGCGCGTGGAGCTCTTGTCGAACAACACGGCCACGCTGCGTGGGCCCTCCAGCGGGCGCCGGGAGAACGGTTCGGCCTTCAGCGCGGCGGCGAGATCGAGGATCTCGGCCTGCTCGGCCTGCGTGAGGTCGTCGTCGCGCAGGAGGTGGCGCAGGGGGTGACGGGCGGGCATCTAGACCGCCCCCACTGCCGATGCTGCGTCGGTGTCGAGGAGGCCGGGCAGCACGTCGAGGAACTCGGTGGCCTGTGCCTCGGTCAGCACCAGCGGCGGGATGAGCCGGATGCGGTTCGGCACCGCGTTGTTCACCAGGTAGCCCGCGTCGCGGGCGGCCGACGAGACCGCCGCGGAGACCGGCGAGGCGAGTCCGACGCCGATCATCAGCCCGGCCCCGCTGACGTCGGTGACCAGCGGGTGGCCGAGCGCCTCGATGCCGGTGGTGAGCACCTTGCCGACCTGCTGGACGTGCTCGAGCAGGCCTTCGCCGACGATCGTGTCGAGCACGGCGAGGGCGGCCGCGCAGCAGACCGGGTTGCCACCGAAGGTCGTGCCGTGCTGACCGGGCTCGAGCAGCCTGCCGGCGTCCCCGATGCCGATGCACGCCCCGATCGGCAGGCCGCCGCCGAGCCCCTTCGCGAGCGTCACGACGTCCGGCACGATCCCGGCGGCCTGATGGGCGAACCAGACACCGGTGCGACCGATGCCGGTCTGCACCTCGTCGATCACCAGGAGCGCCCCGCGGGCGGCGGTGATCTCCCGTGCGGCGCGCAGGTAGCCCTCCGGCGGGACGATCACACCGGCCTCGCCGAGGATCGGTTCGAGCACGACGGCGGCCGTGTCGCCGTCCACCGCGGCGTCCAGGGCGGCGACGTCGCCGTAGGGCACGTGCGACACACCCGCCGGCAGCGGCTCGAACGGCGCTCGCTTCGGCTGCTGGCCGGTGAGCGCCAACGCGCCCATCGTGCGTCCGTGGAAGGCGTTCTGCGCGGCCACGATGTGCGGGCGCCCGGTCCGACGGGCGATCTTGAAGGCGGTCTCGTTCGCCTCGGCGCCGGAGTTGCAGAACAGCACGTGCGAGTCGGGTGCCTCCAGCAGGCCCTGCAACCGCTCGGCCAGGTTCAGCACCGGCTCGTGGACGAAGAAGTTCGAGACGTGCCCGAGCCGGCCGATCTGATCGGTCACGGCGGCGACGACGGCGGGATGGGCGTGGCCCAGCGCGTTCACCGCGACCCCGGAGACCAGGTCCAGGTAGCGGCGGCCGTGGGCGTCCCACACCTCGGCACCGCTGCCCGTGACGAGCTCGAGCGCGGGCGTGCCATAGTTGTTCATGAGCGCGGCGTTCCAGCGCTCCTGGTAGGTCGTGGGCGTCCCGGTCATGAGGGAACCACCATCGTTCCGACTCCTTCGGTGGTGAAGACCTCGAGCAGCACCGAGTGCGGCACCCGCCCGTCGATCACGTGGGCCTGGGGGACACCGCCGCGCACCGCGCGCAGGCAGGCTTCCATCTTCGGCGCCATCCCCGACTCCAGGCCCGGCAGCATCGGTTCGAGCTCGTCCGCGGTGAGCGCGCTGATGATCGAGTCGGGGTCCGGGTAGTTCGCGTACAGCCCGGCGACGTCGGTGAGGATCACCAGCTTCGCCGCGCCGAGCGCGGCGGCCAGCGCGGCGGCGGCGCTGTCGGCGTTGATGTTGTAGACCGTGCCGGCCGTGTCCGGGGCGACGCCCGCGACCACCGGGATGCGCCCGGCCGAGACGATGTCGAGCACGGCGGCCGGGTTGACCGCCACCACGTCGCCGACCAGCCCGATGTCGACGGGCTCCCCGCCGACGAGCGCGGTGCGCTTCTCGGCGGTGAACAGGTGCGCGTCCTCCCCCGACAGGCCGACGGCGTACGGACCGTGCTGGTTGATCAGCCCGACCAGCTCGCGGCCGACCTGACCGACCAGGACCATCCGCACGACGTCGATCGTCTCGGGCGTGGTGACGCGCAGGCCGCCGCGGAACTCCGCGGGTAGCCCCAGCCGGGCCAGCATCGCGGAGATCTGGGGGCCGCCGCCGTGTACGACCACGGGGAGGATCCCGGCCAGCCGCAGGAAGACCATGTCGCGGGCGAAGGCCTGCTTGAGCTCCTCGTCGATCATGGCGTTGCCGCCGTACTTGACGACGACGACGCGCCCGTGGAACCGCTGCAACCAGGGCAGCGCCTCGGCCAGCACCGCCGCCTTCTCCCCGGCGTGGGCCCGGCTCACCGTGCCGCCAGGAGGGGCAGGCACGTCGGTGAGGGCAGGCCCGTCAGGAGGGGTAGGCACTGTTCTCCTCCACGTACGCGTGCGACAGGTCCGTGGTGAGGATGTCCGCCGCGCCGGCGCCCAGCCCGAGGTCGACCTCGACGAGCACCTCCTTGCCCGACAGGTCGGCGTCGGTGCGGCCACCCGCGGCCACTCCGCCCCGGCACAGCAGAACGCCGTTCATGACGATGTCGAGCCGGTCCGGATCGACGGCGGCGTCGGCGTACCCGGCCGCGGCGGCGATGCGCCCCCAGTTGGCGTCGGACCCGAAGATCGCGGTCTTCACCAGGCTGTCGCGGGCGATCGTGCGCGCGACGGTGACGGCGTCGTCCTCCGTCGCGGCGCCCGTCACCCGCACGGTGATCCGCTTGGTGACGCCCTCGGCGTCGGCCTGCATCTGCTGGGCGAGGTCGCGGCAGAGGGCCGTCAGCGCGGTGGTGAACGCGCTCGGGTCGACGGCCACGCCGGAGGCACCGGAGGCGAGCACGAGCACGGTGTCGTTGGTGGACATGGAACCGTCGACGTCCAACCGGTCGAAGCTGACCCGGACGGCGGCGCGAAGCGCCTCGTCGAGCACCGGGGCGTCCACCACGGCGTCCGTGGTGAGCACGGTGAGCATCGTGGCCATCGACGGCGCGATCATGCCGGCGCCCTTAGTGGTGCCGCCGATGCTCCAACCGGTGACGTCCGTGTAGGCGGACTGCTTGGCCACGGTGTCCGTGGTCATGATCGCGGTCGAGGCGGCCAGGGCCGAGAGCGCGTCGTCGCCGAGCGCCGCGGCGGCCGCCTCGACGCCGGCGAGCACGGCTTCCCGCGGGAGTTGCTTGCCGATCAGCCCCGTGGAACAGACCGCGACCTCCAGGGGCGCGCACCCGAGTGCCTCGGCCGCCTTCTCTGCGGTGGCGTGCGCGGTCTGGAAACCCTCGGGCCCCGTGCAGGCGTTCGCCCCACCGGAGTTGAGGACGACGGCGCGCAGCCGCCCCGTGGTCAGCACCTGCTGCGACCACAGCACCGGAGCGGCCTTGACCTTGTTGCGGGTGAACACGCCGGCGGCCGAGTGCGCCGGGCCGTCGTTGACGACCAGGGCGAGGTCGAGGGCGCCGGTGGACTTGAGCCCGGCCGCCACGCCGGCGGCGCGGAACCCCTGGGGCGTCGTCAGCGTCACGGTGCCACCCCCGTCAGCGGCAGGCCGGTGGTCTCCGGCAGTCCCAGGGCCAGGTTCATCGACTGCACGGCGCCTCCGGCGGTGCCCTTGGTGAGGTTGTCGATCGCGGCGACGGCGACGAGCCGCCGGGCGTCGGGATCGACGGTGACCTGCATGTGGACGGTGTTCGCCCCGAGCGTGGCGGCCGTGGTCGGCCACGTCCCCTCGGGCAGCAGGTGCACGAAGGGCTCGTCCGCGTACGCCTTCGCGTACGCCTCGACGACCTCCGCGGCCGACGCGTCGGTGCGCGCCGTGCAGGTGGCAAGGATGCCGCGCGGCAGCGGCGCCAGAACCGGAGTGAAGCTCACGCCGACCGTCCTACCGGCCACCACCGACAGGTTCTGGGCGATCTCGGGTGTGTGCCGGTGGGCACCCCCGACGCCGTAGGCCGACAGCGCCCCCATCACCTCGGCGCCCAGCAGGTGCGGCTTGAGCGCCTTTCCGGCGCCCGACGTGCCCGACACCGCGGTGACGACCACCTCGGGCTCGGCCAGCCCGGCGGCGAACGCGGGGAACAGCGCCAGCGTCGAGGCGGTCGGGTAGCAGCCCGGTACGGCGATCCGGCGTGCCCCGCGCAGGGCCTCGCGCGCACCGGGGAGCTCGGGAAGCCCGTAGGGCCAGGAGCCGGCGTGGACGCCGCCGTACCAGCGGGTCCACGCGGCCGGGTCGGTGAGCCGGTGGTCCGCTCCGCAGTCGACCACGAGCACGTCGTCGCCCAGTTGCGCCGCGAGTTCGGCGGAGCGGCCGTGCGGCAGGGCGAGGAAGACCACGTCGTGCCCGGCTAGCGTGTCGGCCGTGGTGTCCACGAGGACGCGGTCGGCCAGTGGCAGCAGGTGCGGCTGATGCACACCCAGCCGCGTGCCCGCGCTGCCTCCGGCCGTCAGGGCCCCGACCTCCGCCTCAGGATGAGCGAGCAGGAGCCGGAGGAGCTCGCCCCCCGCATACCCGCTCGCTCCCGCCACTGCGATCCGCACGTGGATGAGTATGCACGACCCTGCAAATCAATACACAGAGGGGTTCTGTCGGTGGCCCGGCCTACGGTGCCCCGCATGAGCATCCCCGACGCCGACGCGATCGTCGAGGCGGCGCGCGCGGGCCTCGCGGCGAGAGCCGACCCGACGGCGGCGCCCGGCATGCAGGCTTACATGAAGTCCACGATGCCCTTCCTCGGCGTGGCAGCACCGGCCCGCAGCACGTTGCTGCGGGAGCTGCGGCCGCTGCTGGCCGACCGGTCGGCCGTCCGGGCCGCGGCCGAGGTGCTGTGGGACGGGGCCCGGGTCCGCGAGGAGCGCTACGTCGCCACCGCACTGGCCCGGCGGCTCGCCCCGGAGCCGGACCGGCTGCCGGTCCACCGGCACTGGATCGTCACCGGCGCCTGGTGGGATCACGTCGACGAGATCGCCTCCCGGGTGGTCGGTCCCGCGCTGCGCGCCGACCCGGCGTCCGTCACGCCGGTGCTCCGCACCTGGATCCGGGCGCCGGACCGCTGGCTGCGCCGCACGGCGGTGATCTGCCAGCTCGGCGCGCGCGAGCAGACCGACCTCGCGCTGCTCGCCGAGGCGATCGAGGCGAACCTCGACGACGGCGACTTCTTCCTCCGCAAGGGGATCGGCTGGGCGTTGCGCCAGTACGCGCGCACGGACCCGGAGTGGGTCCGCACGTTCGTCACGGCGCACCCGGCGTTGTCGCCGCTGTCGAGGAAGGAGGCGCTCAAGCACCTGTGACGCGATGACAGCCCGTATCCCGCCGTACGGTGGCGGCGTGGAGATCGGGGTGTACACCTTCGCCGACGTCAGCCTGGACCCCGACGGTGTGGGGCCGGCGCAGCGGCTGCGCGAGGTCGTCGAGGAGATCGCGCTGGCCGACGAGGTGGGCCTCGACGTGTTCGGGGTCGGCGAGCACCACCGCCGTGACTACGCCTCCTCCGCACCGGCCGTGATCCTGGCCGCGGGCGCCGAGCGCTCGTCCCGGATCCGGTTGACCAGCGCGGTGAGCGTGCTGAGCAGCGACGACCCCGTGCGGGTCTTCCAGCAGTTCTCGACGCTGGACCTGCTGTCGGACGGGCGCGCGGAGATCATGGCGGGACGCGGGTCGTTCGTGGAGTCGTTCCCGCTGTTCGGCTACGACCTCGGCGACTACGACGCGCTGTTCACGGAGAAGCTCGACCTGCTGCTCGCGGTGCGGGCCCACGAGCGCGTGACGTGGTCGGGCCGGCACCGTCCCGCGCTCGACGACCAGCCCGTGTACCCGCGGCCCGTGCAGGACCCGCTGCCGGCCGCAGCCGTCAGGCGAAGCCCCTCGACGGGAATTCGGACGATCGTGAAAGCCGGCGAGCCTGGCGGTTGCGGGTCGGGATCGCCGTGGGCGGCAGCCCGGCCTCCGTGGTCCGCGCCGGCACGCTCGGCCTCCCGCTCGCGCTCGCGATCATCGGTGGGATCCCGGAGCGGTTCGCGCCCATGGTGGCGCTGTACCGGGAGGCGGCGTCCCGGGCCGGACACGGGCACCTGCCGGTGAGCATCAACACGCACGGGTTCGTCGCCGCCGACCACGAGACGGCGGCCGACACGTACTACCCGCACCACGCCGAGGTGATGGACCGCATCGGGGCCGAGCGCGGCTGGGGCCCGACGAACAAGCGCGCCTTCACCGCGGCGACGGGGCTGCGCGGGCACCTGACCCTCGGCGATCCCGAGGAGGTCGCGGAGAAGATCCTCTTCCAGCACGAGGTGTTCGGCCACGACCGGGCCCTCGTTCAGCTGGCGCTGGGCACGGTGCCGCACCGCGCGGTGATGACGGCCATCGAACTGCTCGGCACGAAGGTCGCGCCGACGGTCCGGGCGGAGGTCGCGCGGCGGAGCCCCGCACCGGTCGACAGCATGCCGTGACGCCGCCCGGTCACTCCACCAGTGCGCGGTCCGTCGTGAGCTCCACGTAGGCCCACACGTCCAGTCCGAGCGGTTCGAGACCGGCGGCGACGGCCCGGCGGACGTCGTCCTCCTCGCTGACGTCCCACTCCCCCGGCTCGACGACGAAGTCGACCTCGACGTAGAGCTTCCGGCCGAGTTTGTGCAGCCGGACGATCGGCTCGTCCAGGCCGAAGCGGTGCCGCACCTCGTCGACGGTGGCGTGCACGGCATCGGTGATCGCCGCGGGCGGCTCGCCCTCGAGCAGCTCGATGGTGCCGGAGCGCAGCAGCCGCAGCGGGGTGGGCACCAGCACCGCACAGGCGACCAGGACGAGGACCGGGTCGACGTAGTCGGCCAGGTCCGCCCGACCGGCGGCGAGGAGACCGAAACCGACCAGCGCCCCGGTCACCATCACCGCGCTGAGGATCGCGTCCGCCCGCCACTGCTGGGCCTCGGCGTCGACGAGATCCGAGCCCGGCGCCTTGCGTCGCAGCCACCAGGCTGCCGCCAACGAGATCAGCCCGGTCACCGCGCCGTAGGCGGCGACGTTGCCGGGTGCGACCGCGGTCCCGCCCTCGCTGATCACGGTCACCGCGTCCGTGCCGGCGTAGAACAGCGTCGCCGCGAGCGCGACGCCCTGTCCCACGACCATCAGCGGGGTCAGGCCGTCGCGGCCGAACGGGAACCGGCGGGTCGGTCCCGCGGCGACCGCGTGGGCGATGCGCAGCGACAACGCGGCGATCCCGATCCCGATCAGCGCGTACGCACCGTCGAACAGGATGATCCGCGCGCCGCTGAGCACGCCCCACACCACGGCCAGGACGCCGGACACGGACGAGGCGACGATCGAGCCGATCAGCGCGGCGCGCTCTCCCACCGCCGCCGGATCGGGACGCTCGGCGACGGGCCCGGTCGCCAGGCCGCCGGCATCCGGCCCGTCCACCCCGGGTCCGTCGAGATCGGGCAGGGGTCGGTCGGGCACCCCGCGATGCTATCGAGGGCCGCCGTGGTGCCGATCGTCAGCGGACGCCGTCCCACAGCGCCCGCAGGTCACCCCGCGGATCGTCGACCACCTCCACGGCCGGATCCGTGCCCGAACCGAACCGGGCGACGGCACGCCGATCCGGCGTGTAGGCAGGCCACCCGGGGTCTCCGGTGGTCGCGAACGCCACCCAGGCCCGGTGCACGGCGTCGGCGAGGGCCTGCGGCGGTTCGGGACCGACCAGCGCGGGCACTCCGGGGGCGTCCAGCGTGTCGAAGACGAAGGGCACCTCGAGCCCGTGACAAGCGCCGAGGCCGCCGACCGGGGTCTCCCAGCCGAACTCGTAGACATGGCTGCCCGGCACGGACTCGGCCAGCCGGAGCGCCGGCATCCGGTAGAACCAGTCGGTCGCGATCTCCGAGAGCACCGTGCCGGGCGCGGCTCCGGGCGATGCGGATCGGTAGCGGGCCAGCGCGGCCTCCGGCAGTCGGTAGCCCGCAGCGACCGCGGCGAGCATGGCCCCGTCCGCCTTGTCCGCGATCCCGGTGGGCACGAAGAACAACCGGTACTCGTGGCGGTTGGCGCCCACCAGCACGTCCACCCCGGCCGCCGATCCCGCGGCGATGGACTGCGGCGGCGGCGCCGGCAATACCTCGCCGTCCACCACCGGCTCGAAGGGCATGAGGTTGACGACGATCTCGCCCCACCGTGCCGGGTCCGGGCGCTGAAGGACGCGTCCGAGCGCGTTCTGGGCGGCCAGCACCCGCTCCGACGGCACGTCGCGCCAGGCCGCGGCGGTCCCGGGCACCCCCAGCTCCGCAGCGACGAAGTCGGTGACACGACTCGCTGTGGACGACGAGAGCGTGTGATGCGCTGCGCCGCTCTGCAGCACGGCCCGCCGGAACAGTCCGGCGGCGCGCGGCATCGCCAGCAGTGCGCCGATGCTCATCGCCCCGGCCGACTCGCCCGCAACGGTCACCGTGTCCGGGTCGCCCCCGAAGGCCGCCACGTTGTCACGCACCCACTCCAACGCTGCGACCTGGTCGAGCAGGCCGCGGTTGGGCGGTGCGTCGGGCAGTAGTGCGAAGCCCTCGGCACCGAGCCGGTAGTTCACCGCGACCGTGACGACACCGTCGCGTGCGAAGGCGGAGCCATCGGTGAGGGGCACGGCGCTGGACCCGTTCACGAAGGCCCCGCCGTGGATCCAGACGAGGACCGGCAGTCCCTGTGCGTCCGGGTCCGGCGTCCACACGCTCAGGTTGAGGTATTCGTCGCCGGCAACGACGGGGTTCGGCAGCAGCGCGTCGAACGGCGGCGGGTATCCCGGCATGGGCGCCGTCGGCCCGTGGGTGACCGCGTCCCGTACGCCAGCCCATGGCGCGACCGGCTCGGGCGCCCGGAAGCGGCGCTCCCCCACGGGAGCCGCGGCGTACGGGACACCCAGGAAGGCGACGACGCCGCCGGTCCGGACGCCCTGTACGGCGCCGGCCGCGGTGTCGGCGATGATCGATGTCGCGGTGCTCACGGGGCGAGCCTTCCGGGCCGGGTGCACGCCGCGCAACGGGCCGGCCCGGATCAGCGCAGGGTCGCGCCGAACCGGTCCGCCGCCACGGCCACGGCGGCGTCGCGAGCGGCGTTGGCCTCCTCGTTCGTCAAGGTCCGGTCGGGGGCACGGAACCGCAGGGCGAACGCCAGCGAGCGATGCCCGTCCGCCACCTGATGGCCGGTGTAGACGTCGAAGAGCCGCACCTCCTCCAGGAGGTCACCGCCGCCGATCTCGAGGGCCTCGGTCAGCTCGGCGGCCGGGACGTCCGCCGCCGCCACGAGCGCGACGTCCACGGACACCGGCGGATAGGGCGACACCCGCGGGGCCGGGCGGTCGTCGCGCAGGGGCAGCGCGTCGAGGTCGATCTCCACCGCGCAGGTGCGGGGCGGGAGATCGAGTGCCTCCACGACCTTCGGGTGCAGCTCACCGGCGTGACCGACGATCCAGTCGCCGACGCGCAGCGCAGCACACCGTCCCGGGTGCCACGGCGGCAGCGACGCCGTCGTAACCCGCAGCTCGACGCCCGCCGCGGCGCCCACCAGCCGGCCGATCTCGATCGCGTCCGCCCACCGGGCCGGCCGCCCCGGACCCCACCAGCCCCGCCGCTCACGGTCGCCGGCGAGCACGACCCCGACGTGCACCGGCTGGGCGGGCAGCGCCGCCTTGATCTGCGCGACCTCGGCGTCCGTGGGCCGGTCGGCGACGTCCGGGTCCGGCATGGCGACCGGCTTCGCGTGCGGCAGCACCACCTGCTCGACGGTGTGCAGGACCAGGTCGGAGAAGCCGCGGGCCCGGTTGCGCACGAGCGCGTCGATCAGGCCGGGCAGCAGGGTGGTCGACAACGCCGGCCGGTCGGCGTCCAGCGGGTTGACCACCGGCACGGTCCGGCGGCGGACGTCGTCGGCGGGCAGGCCGAACGCGTCCCAGACCGCCGCTCCGACGAAGGGGAACGGCAGCACCTCGACGCTGCCGGTCTCGGCCAGCGCCCGGGAGACGGCCCGGCGCCGCAGCTGGGCCGGGGTGAGACCGCGCCCGGGTGGGGCGGGGGGCAGGATCGACGGGATGGTGTCGTAGCCCTGCAGGCGCAGCACCTCCTCCACCAGGTCCGCGGCCTGCACGAGGTCCGGCCGCCACGAGGGCGGGGTGGCGACGACGGTGCTGAATCCCAGGCCGTGCCCGTCGGTCCCGGTGTCGAACTCGACGCTGCAGCCCACCTGGTGCAGCCGGCGCACGGTGGCACCGCGCTCGTACGCCACGCCGGCCACGCGGTCCGGCAGCTCCAGGGGCATGCGGACCGGTGTCGGCGCGGGGGCGGCACCGGCGTCCGTGCGGCCGGCGGCGATCGTGCCGCCGCCGTGCTCGACGAGCAGCCGTGCGGCCCGTTCGGCGGCCACCGGCGGCAGCTGCGGGTCGACGCCGCGCTCGAAGCGACGCGACGCCTCGCTCGGCAGCTTGTGCCGGCGGGCGGCCCGGGCGATGACGTACGGGCCGAAGTGCGCGGCTTCCAGCACGACGTCGATCGTGCCGCCCTCGCCGGCCTGACCGATCTCCGTCGAGGCGCCGCCCATGACGCCGGCGAGGCCGATCGGCCCGGAGTCGTCGACGATGAGCAGGTCGTCGGGATCGAGGCGGCGCTCGACGTCGTCGAGGGTGGTCAGGGTCTCGCCGCCGGCGGCGCGGCGCACGTGGATGCCGCCGGTGAGCCGGGCGGCGTCGTAGGCGTGCAGCGGCTGGCCGAGTTCGAACATCACGTAGTTGGTGACGTCGACGATCAGCGAGATGGGCCGCATCCCGGCGGCGAGCAGCCGGCGCTGCAGCCACCACGGGCTCGACGCCGCCGGGTCGACGCCCTCGACGCGGCGGGCCACGAACCGCGCGCACGCCGGGTCGTCGAGCGTGACCGGCCATGCGTCGCCCTCGGCGGCGGGCACCTCGACGCGGGCGGCGGGGTCGACGAAGTCGGAGTCGAACGCACCGGCGAGCTCGCGGGCGAGGCCGCGCACCGAGAAGCAGTAGCCGCGGTCCGGCGTGACGGCGAGCTCGACCACCGGGTCGTCGAGGCCCAGCAGCACCGTCGCGTCCTCACCGGGCGCGGCTGCACCCGGTGGGAGCACGAGGATCCCGGCGTGGTCGCTGCCGATACCCAGCTCCCGCGCCGACGCGATCATGCCGTCGGAGACGTGCCCGTAGGTCTCGCGGGCCGAGATCGCGAACCCGCCGGGCAGCACCGCACCGGGCAGGGCGACCACGACGAGGTCACCGACGGCGAAGTTGCGGGCGCCGCAGATGACGCCGCGCGGGCCGTCGGGGTCGCCGGTGTCGACCTGGCACCACCGGATCGGCTTCTTGAGCCCGGTCAGCTCCTCGATCTCCAGGACCCGCCCGGCCACCAGCGGGCCCTTCAGGTCCGGGCCGCGGTGGATGTCCTCAACCTCCAGACCGACCCGGACGAACGCCTCGCCGACGGCGTCGACGTCGGTGGGCAGGCCGTCGACGTGGGCGGCGAGCCAGGACAGGGGAACACGCACGGAAACGCTCCTGAGAAGTCTGGTGGGACGCCCGGACCTACACGCCGAAGGCGCGGCTGAAGCGCACGTCGCCCTCGACCATGTCGCGCATGTCGGGCAGGCCGTTGCGGAACTGGAGGGTGCGCTCCAGGCCCATGCCGAACGCGAAGCCGGAGTACACCTCGGTGTCGATGCCGCAGGCCCGCAGGACGTTCGGGTTGACCATGCCGCAACCGCCCCACTCGACCCAGCCCGCGCCGCCCTTCTTCTCCGGGAACCACACGTCCACCTCGGCGGACGGCTCGGTGAAGGGGAAGAACGACGGGCGCAGGCGGGTGCGGGAGGTCTCGCCGAACATGGCGCGGGCGAAGGCGTCGAGGGTGCCCTTGAGGTGCGCCATCGTGATGCCCTTGTCCACGGCCAGCCCCTCGACCTGGTGGAACACCGGCGTGTGGGTGGCGTCGAGCTCGTCCGTGCGGAACGTGCGGCCCGGGCAGACGACGTAGACGGGCAGCGGCCGCTCCAGGAGAGCGCGGATCTGCACCGGGGAGGTGTGGGTGCGCAGGACGAGGCCTGACCCCTCGCCCTCACCGAGGTAGAAGGTGTCCTGCATGGTGCGCGCCGGGTGGTCCTTGCCGAAGTTCAGCGCGTCGAAGTTCAGCCACGACGACTCGACCTCGGGCCCCTCGGCCACCTCGTAGCCCATCGCGACGAACACGTCCGCGATCCGCTCCCCGATCTGGGTGATCGGGTGCCGGGCGCCGCGCGGGGTCCGGTCGAACGGCAGCGTGACGTCGACGGCCTCCTCGACGAGCACCCGCTCGTCGCGCTCGGCCTCGAGCACGACGCGGCGTGCGTCGAACGCCTCCTGCACCTGTGTGCGGGCGGCGTTCACCCGCCGGCCGGCGTCCGCCCGCTCGGGGCCGGGCAGCGACCCGAGGGCACGCCGGGCCAGCAGGACGGGGGCACGGTCGCCGAGGTGCGCGGGCTTGGCCGTGGAGAGCGCGGTGAGATCGGTCGCGGCATCGAACGCCTTGCGGGCGGCGGCCACGGCGTCGTCGAGCGCCTCCGGCCTGAGCAGGGCCCCGGCGTCGGCGCTCACGGCGTCGGTGGTCGCGGCGTCGGTGCTCTCGGGCATGGAGATCGGACAACCTTCCGGGACGGGGCCAACGCGGCCACCCTAACGCCTGTCCTGCGGAGCACTGTCGCGGCGGAGCACGGCCGACGCTGCGCCGGCGCGCGAGTGCCGCTGTGCGCTGGCGTAGAGGCACACCGCGGCCGCGGTGGCCAGGTTCAGGCTCTCCGCCAGGCCGTGGATGGGAACCCGCACCCGGTGGTCCGTGGCCGCCGCCAGATCCGGCGGGAGGCCGTGCGCCTCGCTGCCGAACACCCAGGCCGTCGGGCCGGCCAGCACGCCGTCGGCGGCGGGGTCGTGCAGGTCGAGCTCGCCGCGGCCGTCGGCCGCGAGCAGGGTGAGCCCGGCGGTTCGGCAGGCGTCGAGCACGGCGGCGGCATCGCGGTCGCGGGCGAGCGGCAGGTGGAAGACGCTGCCGGTGGAGGCGCGCACGGCCTTGCCGTTGTGCGGGTCCACCGCGTCGCCGGCGAGCAGCACGGCTCCGGCGCCCGCGGCGTCGGCCACCCGGATGACGGTGCCGGCGTTGCCCGGGTCCGCCACGCCGGCCAGCACCGCGACGAGGGCGGGTGGTCCGGCGAGCGCGACCCGGACGGGGACGTCGAGGAGGTCGCAGACCGCGACGAGGCCCTGGGGGGTGACGGTGTCCGAGAGCGAGTCGGCAGCGGCGTCGGTGACCGGAACGACCCGGACGCCGGCGGCGTGTGCCGCCGTCACCAGCTCGGGATGCCGCTGGGCGGCCGTCGCCGTAATGAACAGGTCGTGCACGGCCAGATCGCGCGCGGAGGCGGCGGTGAGCGCCTCACGGACGGCCTGGGCGCCCTCGACGAGGAACCGCCCGGCCCGATCGCGACCCGTGCGGCGCAGCAGCTTGCGTGCTGCGACCACGCGCGGGGTGCGTTCGGTGCCGGGCGGTTCCAGGTGCCGGCGAGCCGGAGTGCTCAGGCCGCGGTCCCGTCCTGGGCGGGCACGTTCGCCCGTGCCACCTCGACGAGAGCGGCGAACGCGGCGGGCTCGCTGACGGCGAGCTCGGCGAGGATCTTGCGGTCGACCTCGACACCGGCGATCTTCAGGCCCTGGATGAACCGGTTGTAGGTCATGCCGTTCTGGCGGGCCGCGGCGTTGATGCGGGTGATCCACAGCTGCCGGAAGTCGCCCTTCTTGGCGCGCCGGTCGCGGTAGGCGTAGTTGAGCGAGTGGAGCATCTGCTCCTTCGCCTTGCGGTACAGCCGCGAGCGCTGTCCGCGGTAGCCGCTGGCCAGCTCGAGGGTGGTGCGACGCTTCTTCTGAGCGTTGACCGCGCGCTTCACGCGTGCCATGGGAATTCCTGTCTCTTGTCGGGGCGGCGGTGCGGAACGGACCGCCGCCCCGGGGTCAGCGGGGAATCGTGATCCGGCGCGTCGTGCCCGGATCGGTCACAGCTCAGCGACCGAGGAGCTTCTTGACCCGCTTGACGTCAGCCGGGGCGATCGCGACCGTCCCGGTCTGACGGCGGGTCTGAGCGCTCGACTTGACCTCGAGCCGGTGCCGCAGGCCCGTCTGCTGGCGGCGCAGCTTGCCGGTGCCGGTGATCTTGACGCGCTTCGCGGTCCCGCTGTGGGTCTTGTTCTTGGGCATGACTGTTCCGTTCCCCGGTGGCGCCCCGTGACGGGGCGCCAGAGTTGGCGTGCTTCGGTGCAGGTCGATCTGGTGGTGCGTTCCCGTGGAACGTCCCGGCCCGGTCAGGCCTGGGGCGCGTCCACAGTCTGCGCGACGGCCGCGGCGCGCGGCTTGGCCGGCTTCTTGTTCGGAGCGATCACCATCGTCATGTTGCGCCCGTCCTGCTTCGGCGCCGCCTCGACCGTGCCCAGCTCGGCCACGTCCTCGGCGAGCCGCTGCAGCAGCCGGAACCCCAGCTCGGGGCGGGACTGCTCGCGACCGCGGAACATGATCGTGACCTTGACCTTGTTGCCACCCTCGAGGAAGCGCACGACGTTGCGCTTCTTGGTCTCGTAGTCGTGGGTGTCGATCTTCGGCCGGAGCTTCTGCTCCTTGATCGTGGTGAGCTGCTGGTTGCGGCGGGACTCCCTGGCCTTCTGCGCGCTCTCGTACTTGAACTTGCCGTAGTCCATGAGCTTGCAGACGGGCGGGCGGGCGGTGGCGGCGACCTCGACGAGGTCGAGCTCGGCCTCCTGCGCCAGCCGCAGGGCGTCTTCGATACGCACGATGCCGACCTGCTCGCCGTTCGGGCCGACCAGGCGGACCTCGGGAACGCGAATACGGTCGTTGATGCGCGTCTCTGTGCTGATGGGGTCTCCTCGTTTCGACGTCGTTGGTGCGACGGAGCGGAGACCCGACGGCCCAGCGGCCCTGCCACGGCGACGATAGCCATGGCAGGACTGCGGACCGAACCCGGCCGCTTGTGGAGCGGTGGGTGGGAGCCGGGGCTCCACTTGATCGCCCTGACGCCTGGTAAAACGCGCGACAGGGTGGTCGCATTCCGTAGGTTACCAGCCCCTACCGGCCGTACGGAAACGGGTCCGGCCGCATGCTCAGCCCGGGAATCGCAGCGGAGCGGACCGGGTGAGCCGGCGGGCGAGGGCGACGGCCTCGACGTCGCCGAGCGCGGCGCCCTCGGCCCGGCAGGACTCGAAGGCGTCGCCGAGTGCCGCGCGCGCAGCGTCCTCGACGTCGTCGATCCGCCGGGAGTCGGAGCCGTACACCTGCGACGCCCGAGGACTGGCGGCCAAGGCGCCGAGCAGCAGCGTGGCCTCGTGGTGGCGGCCGAGGCGGGACAGCGTCTCGGCGAGCGCCCGGACGACCATCCAGAGCTGGGTCCACGAGCCGAAGCCGTGCCAGTGGTCGATCAGGGGGCCGAAGGTGGACACCACCGCGGCCGGATCCTCGGCGAGCCGCGCCGTGGAGGTGACCAGCGTGTGCCGGGCGATCCCGGCGACGAACCACAGCTCGACCTCCTCGGCCACGGCGACGGCCTCCTGCAGGTGGCGCGCCGCGTCCGGGTCGCCGCGCTCGGCCAGGCACTCACCGCGGGTGTAGGCGAGGGAGGCTCGGCCGGTCGCGGATCCGGTCCGGTCGACGAGCGCGACGAACGCGGCCTCGTACCGGGCGGCGTCGTCGTGGCGCCCGGCGTAGGCCGACTGGGTCGCCAGGTCAACCAGGACCATCGCGAGGGTGTCGGTGTCGTCGGCGGCGACGGCGAGCTCGTGGGCGCGCAGGGCGTGGCACCGCGCGGCGTCGAGGTCGCCGCGGAAGCCGAGGACGTTCGCCAGTGCCTCGTGTCCGTCGCGGGCTGCGGTGGCGTCGCCGGACCCGGCCGCGATCGCCAAGGCCCGCCGCGCCTGTCGCTCGGCGACGTCGAGGTTCCCCCGCTGCCACCAGGTGTGCGCATGCTGTCCGAGCAGTCGGGCGAGCAGCGGGTGGCTCCGGCCGCGGAGCTCCTGGCCGGGATCGAGCACCCCGGCGGTGCGGAGGGTCTCCTCGAGGAGCAGGACGAGGTCGGCACGTCCCCGCAGGTAGGACAGCTCGGCGATGGGGATCGTCAGGCGCAGCAACTCGTCGTGAGGGCCGTGGGCACAGAGCCAGGCGTGGGCGCGCCGCAGGTCGGCCAGGTGCGCGTCAAAGCGGCGGATCGCCGCGATCTCACCCGGGCTGCGGCGGTCGGCGGTCACCTCGTCGGCCAACCGCGCCGCCCACGTCGCGTGCCGGGCCCGCAGCCGGGCCGCAGCCGGGTCGCCGGCCAGCCGGGAACGACCGAACGCCCGCAGCGTCTCGAGCATTCCGAACCGCGCCGGCTCCCCCGGGTGCCGGACGACGAGCGAACGGTCGACGAGATCGGGGAGCGCACCGGCGTCTCCGCAGACCGCGGCTACTGCGGCGAGTTCCACCGGTCCCGCGAACACCGACAGCCGGTCGAAGAGCGCCCGCTGCTCCTCGTCGAGAAGACCGTGGGACCACGCCACGACGTCCCGCAGGGAGCGGTGCCGGGGCGAGGCGGTCCGGTGTCCGCCGCGGAGCACCCCGAACGGCTCCTCCGACGACTCCAGGGCGCCGAGCAGACCGGGCAGGCCCAGCGGGAGCGCGCGGGCGGCGGCCAGCTCGAGGGCGAGCGGCAGGCCGTCGAGTCGCCGGCACACCTCGGCGACCAGCTCGTCGTCGGGGTCGGGTGCGACGGTGGGGTCGCCGGCCCGCATCCGGTCGACGAGCAACCGGGCCGCCGCGTCCGGCTCCAACGGCGCGACCGGCAGCACCTGCTCGCCGTCGACCCGCACCGGTTCGCGGCTGGTGAGCAACAGGTCGACGCGCGGGGCGTCGGCCGTGATCGCCTCCACCAGCGCGGCGACCTCGTCGCAGACGTGCTCACAGTTGTCCAGCACCACCAGCTGGTGGCGGACCGCGAGCACCTCGACGATGCCGTCGACCACGGATCCGCTCCGCTCGGCGCGGCCGTCGGTGAGCCGCAGGGCAGCGGCGAGAAGCGGCACGACGTCGGCGGCCCCGCCCTCGCCGAACTCGACGAGCAGGGCGCCGTCGCCGTACCGGTCGGCGATCGTCGCGGCGACGTGCCGGGCCAGCCGCGTCTTGCCCACTCCACCCGGCCCGCACAGCGACACCACCCGGCACCGTTGCACGGCCTCGACGACGCGCGCGACGTCGACTGCCCGGCCGACGAACGAACTCAGCGGCACCCGCAGCCGGGGCGGCCGCGCCCCGGTACGCGTGTCCGGCGCCGGACCGACGGGCAGCTCCTGGCGCAGCACCCGCCGCTCCAGCTCACGGAGCTGGGCCGACGGGTCGAGCCCGAGCTGGTCGGCGAGCCGGGCGCGCAGGCGGGCGAACGTCGCGAGTGCGTCACCCTGGCGCCCGGCGGCCACCAGAGCCTGCATGAGGACCCCGACGACCTCCTCCCGCAGCGGCTCCGCAGCCACCAGCGCCTCGAGCTCCGCGACGGCCTCCGCGACCCGACCCACGGCCAGCAGCGCCGTGGCGTGCTGCTCGGCCGCCCCGGCCCGCAGTGCGGCGAGCCGCGCGACCTCGGGCACCAGCTCGGGATGGTCCAGCTCCGGGTAGGGGCTCCCCCGCCACAACGCCAGCGCCGCCTCCAGACGGACGCAGCGCGCGGCCGGGTCGTCGAGGACCGCTGCCGCGGCGAGGTGGTCGGCGAAGGCCGTGACGTCGACGTCCGCCCGATCGGCGTCCAGCCGGTAGCCCTCGGGGGTCGTGGACAGCCGGAGGGCGGCGGGCAGTACGCGGCGCAGCCGGGCGACGTTGGTCTGCACCGCGCCGGCCGGGTCGGCGGGCAGGTCGTCCGCCCAGACGAGGTCGGCCAGGCGCAGGACATCGACGGAGCGCCCGAGGTGCGCCGTGAGCGCGGCGAGCAGCCGCCGCTGACGGGCGGAGCCGATCCGGACCGGACCGGCCGCCCCTTCCAGCAGCAGCGGCCCGAGGACGCCGAGCGCTACCACGCCCGCATCGTCCCAGTTCGGACAGCTTCTTGACAGGTGACCATTTGGTCACATAATTGGGGCGTGACGGACGACGGGAGCGACGACCGGGTCTTCAAGGCCCTCGCCGACCCGACCCGTCGCTTCCTGCTCGATCTGCTCTTCGCCCGTGACGGCCGCACGCTCACCGAGCTGGAGTCCGAGCTGGAGATGACGCGGTTCGGGGTGATGAAGCACCTGAAGGTGCTGGAAGAGGCCGGTCTCGTCGTCAGCCGACGCCAGGGCCGGGAGAAGCTGCACTTCCTCAACTCCGTCCCGATCCGGCTGATCCACGACCGGTGGATCGACAAGTACACCGAACGGCAGGTCTCGGCGTTGGCCGACCTGAAGAGGCAACTGGAGGACGAGACATGACCACCGCGACCGGCTCCCCGACGAACGACACGGCAGGCGTCCGCACCGTCCAGGTGCACCGCGTCTACATCACCGCTCCCGCGCAGCGGGTGTGGGACGCCCTGCTGAGCCCCGAGTGGAGCGACCGGTACGGCTACGGCGGGTTCGTGCAGTCGGACCTGCAGGCGGGCAGTTCCTTCGTCACCACCGCCGGCACCGGCATGCAGGAGTTCGGCGTGTCGGGCCGATCATCGACGGCGAGGTCGTCGAGTCCGACCCGCCGAGGCGGTTCGTCCAGACCTGGCGGATGCTCATGGACGACGGCCTCAAGGCCGAGGGCTTCACCCGCCTGACCTACGAGCTCGTCGAGACCGACGGCATCACCCGGCTGACGGTCACGCACGACCTCACCGGCGCCCCGAACCTCGCCGTGATGACCAGCGGCCAGGCCGACGACCAGCCGGGCGGGGGTGGTGGCGGCTGGCCGTGGGTGCTCAGCGACCTCAAGTCGCTCCTGGAGACCGGCACCGCGTTCTCCCGGCCGAGCTGACAGCGCGCTGACAGCGGTCCGACGGCGCCCGTTCCTAGCGTCGTCGCCATGACCACCGATGTTCATCCCGTTTCCCTGGCCGGTCCTTCCGACACCGCCGTGACCGACGCCTTCGTCGAGCGCCTGTTCGGCTCGATCCTCGGCGCCCTCGACCTGCAGGCGGTCTATCTCGGCGACCGCCTGGGCTACTACCGGGCGCTCGCCACGGGCCCCCTCACCTCCATCGAGCTGGCGACGCGTACCGGCACCGCCGAGCGGTACGCCCGCGAGTGGCTGGAACAGCAGGCGGTGACCGGGATCCTCGTGACGGATGATCGGGTCGTCGACGCGCTGGCTCGGCGCTACGAACTGCCGGCCCCGCAGGTCGGGCCGCTGACCGACGCCCTCGACCCCTCGCACTTCGCTCCCTTCGTCCAGTTCGTCGTCGGCTGCCTCAAGCAGACCGAGTTGATGGCGAACGCCTTCCGGACCGGCGGCGGCGTGAGCTGGGCCGAGCACGGGCCGGACGCCCGCGAGGGGCAGGCCGCCGCCAACCGGCCCCTGTTCCTCGGTCCGCTCGGCCGCGAGTACCTGCCCGCGATCCCGGACGTCGACGCCGCGCTGCGGGCGGGCGGGCGCGCGGCCGACGTGGGCTGTGGGCTGGGCTGGTCGTCGATCGGCATCGCCCTGGCCTACCCGGACGCCACGGTCGACGGCTACGACGTCGACCTGCCGTCGATCGAGGCGGCGCGGCGCAACGCCCGGGAGGCAGGCGTCGACGACCGGGTGCGGTTCCATGCGGGCGACGTCGCGGCGGTGGACCGGGGCACGTACGACGCCGTGTTCGCCTTCGAGTGCATCCACGACCTGCCCGACCCGGTCGGGGTGCTGGCGGCGATGCGGAAGCTGGCCGGTGGGAGCGGCGCCGTCGTGGTGATGGACGAGCGGGTGGCGGAGACGTTCACGGCCCCCGGCGACGACGTGGAGCGGCTGATGTACGGCTACAGCCTGGTGTGCTGCCTGGCCGACGGCATGGCGCACGGGTCGTCGGCGGGCACGGGGACGGTGATGCGGCCGTCCACCCTGCGCCGCTACGCGGTGGAGGCCGGGTTCGCCGATGTCGAAATCCTCGACATCGAGAACGACTTCTTCCGCTTCTACCGGCTGCGCTGATCGCGCGGCGGCGGGCGCGGCGTCGGCGCGGCCGGCGTGAGCGGGTTGCAGCATGGTGGCTTTGCTGCGGTCGGAGTGCAGCAAAGCCACCATGCTGAGCTCATCCGAACGCCATGAGCCGGGGACCGGGCGACGCCGGTTCGGCCGGCGACGCACGGGGAACTACGGCTCCGTGCCCGACCTGCTCAAGACTCTCGTCGTCCTCGGCGCCCGCGGTGACATGACCGGGCGCCTCCTCCTACCGGCCCTCGTCCGGCTCGCAGGTGCCGGCCAGCTGCCCGCAGAGATGCAGGTCGTCGCCATGGACCGCGACGCGGGCGACGACGACGCCTACCGTGACCACGCGCGCCAGAAGCTCGACGCGCACCTGCCGGACCGGGACGAGAAGGCGACGGAGGCCTTCCTGGAGCGGCTGTCCTACCGGCAGGCCGACGTCACGTCCGCGGACGCCCTGCGCAAGGCACTCGACGGTCTCGCGTCACCCATGGCGGTCTACCTCGCCCTGCCGAACGTCCTGTTCCGGCCCACGCTCGAGGCTCTGTCGGAGGCGGGGCTGCCCCCGCACGCGACGCTCGTCGTCGAGAAGCCGTTCGGTACGGACCTCGACGACGCGAAGGAACTCAACGCACTGATCGCCCGCTCGTTCGACGAGCGCGACGTCTTCCGCATCGACCACTTCCTGGCGAAGCAGACCGTCCTCGACGTTCTCGGCCTGCGTTTCGCCAACCGCATCTTCGAGCCGGTCTGGAACAGCGAGCACATCAGCCGGGTGGACATCACCTGGTACGAGTCGCTGGGCCTGGAGGGGCGCGCGAACTACTACGACCGCGCAGGCGCACTGCGCGACATGATCCAGAACCATCTCCTGCAGATGCTCGCGCTGGTCGCGATGGACCCGCCCCGGTCGATCACCGACCGGGACCTGCGCGACCGCAAGGTCGAGGCCCTGCGGGCCGTGGTTCCGCCCAAGCCCGAGGAGATGGCGAAGGCCACCCGCCGCGCCCGCTACACCGCGGGGACAGTCGGCGGGAAGGACCTGCCGGCCTACGCCGACGCCGAGGGCGTCGACCCGTCGCGGGGTACGGAGACCTACGCCGAGGTGACCTTCCGGGTCTCGAACTGGCGCTGGGGCGGCACGCCGTTCCGGCTGCGCACCGGCAAGGCGATCGGCCAGGAGCGGCGCGAGATCGCCGTGTACTTCAAGACGGTCCCGCACGAGCCCTTCGACGACCGGGACCGCGCGGACGTCCTGCGCTTCACCCTCTCCCCCGACGCGATCTCCCTCGAGCTCAACCTCAACGGCGAGGGCGACCCGTTCGACCTCGAGCGCGTGACGCTCGACAGCGAGTTCCCGACCCAGGAGCTGCCGCCCTACGCCCTCCTGCTCAAGGAGATCGCCGAGGGCGACCCCACGCTCTCCATCCGCGGCGACGAAGCCGAGGAACTCTGGCGCATCGTCGAGCCGGTGCTGCAGGCGTGGGAGCGCGACGAGGTGCCACTGGAGGAGTACCCGGCGGGATCTGGTGGACCGAAGGGCGCGAAGGCGACGCCGCAACGCGCCGCCGGTCGCGGTACCGCTGCGGGCGACGACCCGCGGTCGGGCTAGGGGTACGTCGCTGTTTTCGGCCGATCGGCTGCTGGTACGAGAGGAGCCAGTCCCCTAATGTGACGCGCCTCACAGCGATGGAGGAGGTCGGTCATGGGAATCACGGAACTCAACGACCTGGCGACCGACGCATGGAACCGGCACGACCGCGACGCGTACGTAGCTCTCTACACCGAGGACTGCGAGATCGTCACCCCGGACGCGACCGTCACGGGGCACGACGGCGCGCGCGAGTTCTGGAGGCAGAACGCGGACCCGTTCCCCGACAACCGGATCACGGCCCGGAAGGTCGTGACGGACGGGACCACGCTCGTCGAGGAGTCCCTGTTCGAGGGAACGAACACAGGTCCGTCGCCGATGCCCGACGGGAGTGAGATGCCGGCGACGGGTAAGGCCGTCGCGGTGCCCTACGTCGGCCTGCACACCGCCCGTGACGAATTGATCGCGAGCAGCCACTTCTACTGGGATCAGCTGTCGTTCCTGCAGCAACTGGGAGTGCTACCGGACTGACCTCCCTGTCAGCCTGCCTCCTGTCAGCCCGCCGCAGCGACCTTGCGGCGCCTCGTGGGCCGGACGGGGGTTTCCTCCGGCGTGACCAGGTCGCGCAGGAACTGCCCCGTATAGCTCGTCGGGTGCGCCGCGACCTCTTCGGGCGTGCCCTGCGCGACGACCGTGCCGCCGCCCGAACCGCCCTCCGGCCCCATGTCGATGATCCAGTCGGAGGTCTTGATGACGTCCAGGTTGTGCTCGATGACGATCACCGAGTTGCCCTTGTCGACCAGCCCCTTGATCACGTCGAGCAGCTTGCGAATGTCTTCGAAGTGCAGGCCCGTGGTCGGCTCGTCGAGGATGTAGACCGTCCGCCCGTTGGACCGCTTCTGCAGCTCGGTGGCCAGCTTGACGCGCTGCGCCTCGCCTCCCGAGAGCGTGGGCGCCGGCTGCCCGAGCCGGACGTAACCCAGGCCGACGTCGACGAGCGTGCGCAGGTAGCGGGCGATCGAGGTGATCGGCGCGAAGAACTCCGCCGCCTCCTCGATCGGCATGTCCAGCACGTCCGCGACCGTCTTGCCCTTGTAGTGCACCTCGAGGGTCTCCCGGTTGTACCGGGCGCCGTGGCACACCTCGCACGGGACGTAGACGTCGGGCAGGAAGTTCATCTCGATCTTGATCGTGCCGTCGCCGGAGCAGGCCTCGCAGCGGCCGCCCTTGACGTTGAACGAGAACCGACCCGGCTGATAGCCGCGCACCTTCGCCTCGGTGGTGGCGGCGAACAGCTTGCGGACCTGGTCCCACACTCCCGTGTAGGTGGCGGGGTTGCTCCGTGGGGTGCGGCCGATCGGGCCCTGGTCCACCCGGACCAGCTTGTCCAGGTTGTCCAGGCCGGTGACGCGGGTGTGTCGGCCCGGGACCTGCCGCGCGCCGTTCAGCCGGTTCGCCAGCACCGTCGCCAGGATGTCGTTGACCAGCGTCGACTTGCCGGAGCCCGACACGCCCGTGATCGAGACGAGGCAGCCGAGCGGGATGTCGACGTCCAGGCTGCGCAGATTGTGCTCGCGCGCCCCGACGATCGACAGCTTCCGCTTCGGGTCGATCCGCCGGCGTTGCACCGGGACGGGGATGGATCGACGTCCGGACAGGTAGGCGCCCGTCAGCGAGGTGTCGTGCGACTCGAGCGCGGCGACCGTGCCGCTGTGCACCACCTCGCCGCCGTGCTCCCCCGCGCCCGGTCCGATGTCGACCGCCCAGTCGGCCGCGCGGATGGTGTCTTCGTCGTGCTCGACGACGATGAGGGTGTTGCCCATGTCGCGCAGCCGCGTCAGCGTCTCGATCAGACGGCGGTTGTCGCGCTGGTGCAGCCCGATCGACGGCTCGTCGAGCACGTAGAGCACGCCCACCAGCCCGGATCCGATCTGCGTGGCGAGCCGGATCCGCTGCGCCTCGCCTCCGGACAACGTCCCGGCAGCCCGGTCCAGCGACAGGTAGTGCAGGCCGACGTCGAGCAGGAAGCCCAGCCGGGCCTGCACCTCCTTGAGCACCCGCCCGGCGATCGCGGCCTGGCGGGCGTCGAGCAGCATCCCGTCGAGGAACTCCGAGCAGTCGGCCACCGACATCGCCGAGACCTCGGCGATCGACTTGTCGCCCTGCTCGCGGTGCGCCAGCGTGACGGCCAGGACCTCGGGCTTGAGCCGTGCGCCCTTGCAGGCCGGGCACGGCACGTCGCGCATGTAGCCCTCGTACTTCTCCCGCGCGTACTCCGAGTCCGTCTGGTCGAGACGGCGGTCGAGGAACGGGATCACACCTTCGAAGTTCGCGTAGTACGACCGCTCGCGGCCGTACCGGTTCCGGTAGCGGACGTGGACCTGGTCCGTGGTCCCGTGCAGCACCGCCTTCTGTGCAGACGCCGACAGTCGGCGCCACGGCACGTCCGTCCGGAAGCCGACGGCGGAGGCCAGACCTTCCAGGAGCCTGCCGAAGTACTCCGCGGACTGGCCGCCCGCCCACGGGGCGATGGCGCCGTCGGCCAGGCTCAGCTCGGGGTCCGGGACCACCAGGTCCGGGTCGACCTCCTTCTTGATCCCGATGCCGGTGCACTCGGGGCAGGCGCCGTAGGGCGAGTTGAAGGAGAACGTGCGCGGCTCGAGGTCGTCGAGGGTCAGCGGGTGCCCGTTCGGGCACGCCATCCGCTCGGAGAACCGACGCTGGCGGTGCGGGTCGTCGTCCGGGAGGTCGACGAAGTCGAGCACGACCAGCCCGTCCGCGAGGCGCAGCGCCGTCTCCACCGAATCGGTCAGCCGCTGCTTGGCGCTCGCCTTGACCGCCAGGCGGTCGACGATCACCGAGATGTCGTGCTTCTCCTGCTTCTTCAGCGTGGGCGGCGCACTGAGCTGGTGCGCCGTGCCGTCGACGAGCACGCGAGAGTAGCCCTGGGTCTGCAGCGTGGAGAACAGGTCGACGAACTCGCCCTTGCGGGTGCGCACCACCGGAGCCAGCACCTGGAAGCGGCTGCCCTCCGCCATGGCGAGCACCTGGTCCACGATCTGCTGCGGCGTCTGCTTCTCGATCACGTGCCCGCAGACCGGGCAGTGCGGCACGCCGGCCCGGGCGTAGAGCAACCGCAGGTAGTCGTGCACCTCGGTGATCGTGCCGACCGTCGAGCGCGGGTTGCGGTTCGTCGACTTCTGGTCGATCGAGACCGCCGGGGACAGGCCCTCGATGAAGTCGACGTCCGGCTTGTCCATCTGCCCGAGGAACTGCCGGGCGTACGCGCTCAGCGACTCGACGTACCGGCGCTGGCCCTCGGCGAAGATCGTGTCGAACGCGAGGCTGGACTTCCCCGAACCGGACAACCCGGTGAAGACGATCAGGCTGTCGCGCGGCAGGTCGAGATCGACGCCGCGCAGGTTGTGCTCGCGCGCGCCGCGGACGACGAGACGCGGGGCCTCCGAGGAACGCACAGGGCGCGCGGCACCGTTGAAACGGTCGTCGGGGGAACGGTCGACCACGGTGGGGAGCCTCCAGGATCAGGCTGGGGATAGTTCGGGAGCGGCACGGGCCGAACCACGAACAGAGGGAACGGATGGCGTCCGGCCCCGCATTCCATGCTAAGCGCGGCCACCGACAAGTTCCGTCGCGTCGACCGGCTCGCGCCGGACGAGCGATGCCGCGCGCCGGACGCGACAGGGACGAACGGAACTGTCGGACCGCTCCGCTAGCTTCGCACGCATGTTCGAACGGCGCGCTCCCGACCCCCGCTCGTCCCGACGGCGCGTCCGCTGGACGCGCCTCAGTCCCCGCCGGTCACCTGCGGGTGGTCACGCCAGGCGGGCATGGCGGCGAGGTAGGCCAGCGTGGCCGCCTCGGCGTCCGCCCGCGACTGGTCGGGGTTGCGGCGCTCCTGCCACGCCACCATCCGCGCGAAACGCTCCTCGAACGGCTGCAACCGGCCCGAGTCGGTGGTGCAGTGCGTGCAGTAGCGGCCGGTCTCCAGCGGCATGCCGCAGCTCTCGCACGAGGTGGGATCGGTCATGGTGCTTCCTTCCGGGGCGGGGGCGCTGCGGCCAGGAGTGCAGCGGCGCCGGTGAGCAGAGAGGTGCGGTCGGAGTCGGTCATCCGTGCGATCGCGGCGGCCAGCGCGTCCTCGGACAGCACCTCCGCATCGCGCCGCAGGGCCTCGATCCCGGCGGGGGTGAGCCAGACGAGGGTGCGGCGACGGTCCGCGGGATCGCGGTCGCGGATGAGGAGGCCACGCCGCTCCAGCCCGTCGACGATCTCGCTGACGACCGACTGCGCCCGGTCGAGGTGCAGCGCCGCCTCCCCGATCGTCAGGGGACCGGTGTGGGCGAGGTGGCCGAGCACCGCACGCGAGGCACCGGTCAGACCGCTGCGCGGGCCGTCACGGCGGTGGTAGGTGAGGTAGATCGTGCGGAACAGGGCGGCGAACGACGCAGCGTCGACGGCCGGGTCCGGCACCGTCCGGGTCATGCGGCCACCGTGCTCGGGGCCGGACGCATCGTCAATCCCGATGGATTCCGTCAGATGGCGACGGCTCGCCACGACGTGGCGGGAGTCCGTACGCTCCGCGGTCGTGGACGTCCTCGACACCTACAGCGGACATACGGATCCGGGCGGGGCCGCTGCCCGCCGCGACCTCGGCGCACTGACGATCACCAAGGTCTCGGTCGGACCGATGGACAACAACGCCTACCTCCTCGTGTGCACCACGACCGGCGAGGCGTTGCTGATCGACGCGGCGAACGAGCCGGACCGCCTCGCGGAGGTGGTCGGCTCGGCGGACGGTGCGCAGCTGCGCACCACGGTCACCACGCACCGCCACTACGACCACTGGCAGGCTCTCGGCGCCGTGGCGGACAAGTTCGGTACCCGTCAGATCGCGCACCCCCTCGACGCGCCCGAGCTGCCGGTGGCGGTCGACGACACGGTCGAGCAGGGCGACACGATCTCGGTCGGCCAGGTGTCCCTGGAGGTGATCCATCTCCGCGGGCACACCCCGGGTTCGATCGCCCTGGTGTACCGCGCCGACGACGGCCCCCACATCTTCACGGGCGACTCGCTGTTCCCCGGCGGCCCAGGGAAGACCGGGTCGCCCGACGACTTCGCGTCGCTGATGAACGACCTCGAGGAGCGGGTGTTCGGCACCCTGCCGGACGAGACGTGGGTCTACCCGGGCCACGGCGACGACACCACCCTCGGCCGGGAGCGCCCGCACCTCGGCGAGTGGCGCGGGCGCGGCTGGTAGCCGCCAGCTCCCCGAATCCGAGCGCACCGAGCTGCTGGCGCCGCACTCAACCTGCGTGGACAGTAGAACTAGTGTCCTGCGCCAGTATTTCGCAGGGTAAGTCCTAGACTGGGGTATGGCCCGTACCGGACGTCCGAAAGCCGTGTTGGAACTGACCGCTGAGGAGCGCGAGCAGCTGCAGCGGTGGGCGCGGCGGGCCACCTCGGCGCAGGCGCTGGCGATGCGCTCTCGGATCGTGCTGGCGTGCGCGCAGGGTCGGTCGAACACCACGGTCGCCGACGACCTCGGAGTCTCGGTGCAGATGGTCGGTAAATGGCGGGCCCGGTTCGTGCAGGCCCGCCTCGACGGGCTGGCCGATGATCCGCGGCCCGGGCGCCCATCGTCGATCACCGCCGAGCAAGTCGAGGACGTTGTCGTGGCAACGCTGGAGTCCACGCCGGCGAACGCCACGCACTGGTCGCGGGCGAAGATGGCCGAACGGACCGGGTTGTCGCGCTCGAGCATCGGACGGATCTGGAAGACCTTCGAACTCAAGCCGCACCGCGCCGAGACGTTCAAGCTGTCAGACGACCCGTTGTTCGTGGAGAAAGTCTTCGACGTCGTCGGGCTCTACCTCAACCCACCCGAGGGTGCAGTCGTGCTGTCGGTGGACGAGAAGTCACAGGTACAGGCCCTGGCACGGTCCCAGCCGACGTTCCCGATGATGCCCGGCATGCCCGAGCGTGCCACCCACGACTACGTCCGCCACGGGACCACCAGCCTGTTCGCGGCGTTCAACACCGCGGACGGCACCGTGATCTCCTCGCTGCACCGCCGGCACCGCACGGTCGAGTTCAAGAAGTTCCTCACCAAGATCGACGCCACGGTCCCCGCGCACCTACAGGTCCACCTGATCGCCGACAACTACGGCACCCACAAGACCCCGGCGATCAAGACATGGCTGGCCCGCCATCCCCGCTTCACCCTGCACCACACCCCGACCTACTCCAGCTGGCTCAACCAGGTCGAACGCTGGTTCGCCTACCTCACCGAAGACCTGCTCCAGCGCGGTGACCATCGCAGCGTCCAAGCACTCGAAACCGACATCCGAGGCTGGGTGAAGGCCTGGAACGACAACCCCAGACCGTTCATCTGGACCAGGACCGCCGAGGACATCCTCGAACGACTCGGACGACTTCTACGCCGAATCAACGGCGCAGGACACTAGACGCGCGTCTGGTAGTCCCAGTCCAGTTCCCAGCACTGGATGTCGCGATAGCCGACCACGGCCAGGACGGCGCACCCGTCGGCGGACATCCCGATCGTGTTGATGTCCTGCCTGCACTCGATCTCGGTGACCAGCTTGCCGGTCGGCACATGCCACAGGCGGATCACGCGTCGGGACGCGGTCAGCAGCAGGTCACCGTCGGCGGTCAACGCCAGGGACACCACGTTGTCATCGTCCACCCTGGCCACGACCTCGGGCGACCCGGCCACGGACACCATCACGAGCCCGCTGTTCGAGAAGTTCGCACGCGTGGCGACGACGACCCGACCGTCGGAGCTGGCCACGACAGGCCCTTGGCCTGTCGTCTCGACCGCGCCGTCGGCGCGGGTGAGCCGCATCCGGACGAGTTCTCCGGCGGGCATGCGCGCCTGGCGCCCGGCGGTGAGCGTACGAGCGTCCAGAACTCGGATTCGACCGTCGTTGTTGACCAGAACAGCGACGTCCCCCCACAGCACGACCCGCTCGTCCGTGCGCGCCGACCACCCGTGCACTCGCTGGCCCGTCATCCGGTTACGCAGGACGCTGATGCCGTCTCGCCGCAAGAACTCGAAGGCCGGGTTCTCCACCGTCAGCGTGGGGTTGCCGTTGTCGTCGCGCACGATCACGCCCGCCCGGCGGGCCGTCTTGAGGTCCCACAGCACCTCGGCGCGTTCGGAGTCCTCCGCGATCAGGTGCCGGTCGTCGGAACAGGCGGTGGTGAACTCGAACCGGAACTCGTGCCGGTCCGGGCTGTCCACCATCTGACCGCTACGCAGGTCGAGGACGCGTACACCCCGGTACAGGTCGACGAAGGCGAAGCGCAGGTCCCGGGTGACCGCCGAACTCATGACGTCGTCAAACCGGCGGGTGGGCCAGACACCCGCGAAGGTGCTTCGTTCACTGAACGTGCCCACACGCCGCCACAGCGCCCGAAGCCGCGGATGTCGACGGTAGGCGGGCATCCGGCGCACGATGTCCAGCTGGCGACGGGCGTCAGCGAGTCGACCGGTCTCGAGGAGGTCGCCGGCCAGGTCGAGGTTCTCCTCGGCCACCAGCGCGTCGCCGGCGATGCGGTCGGTCGGTTGCGGGCGGGCGTAGCTCCACGGCGCGATCGGCCCCGGCTCGGGAACGTGGACGACTCCGGTGGAGTGGAGTACCCGTGGGGTGCGACTGGCGAGGACCGCCAGCACGGTGCGGCCGTCGGCACTCAGGGCGACGTCCATGGGGTTGTGCGAGTCCACGGTGGTGCTGAACATGCACCGGTTCTCGTCGAGCCGCCAGCTCCGGAGAACGATGTCGGCAGCGTTCACCGCGGTGCGGCCGTCGTCGCTGACCGCCAGCCAACCGGAGCCCCTGTTCCACAACTGGGCCCCGCCGAGCGGCCTCACCTCGAAGGTCGTCAGGTCCAGCAGGAGCATCTCGTCGCCCTCCGTGGCGGAGAGGGCGAACCGGGCGGTGGGGCTGATGGCACAATGCAGCCGCAGACGGCCGACCGTCCAGAGCACCTCGCCGGTGCGAGCATCCAGCACCCGCAGCGTCCACGTGTACCCGTCGAACACGGCCACCCGCCGGTTGTCCGCGCTGATCGCGATCGCCCCGCCGAGACCAGGTCCGTGACCCGCGGGACCAGCGTCGACCACGTCCACCGTGTCGCCGAGGATCCGTACGGATCCGTCGGCACCGGCGGTGGCCACGACGGTTCCGTCGGGGCTGACCGCGACGGACTGCACCGCTTCCGGCGGCAGGTCGACCTCCCGGGTGCACTCGCCGGTGATCGTGTCCCAGACCCGCACCTGCCCGCGCCCGTCCGCGGACGCGACGACCCGACCGTCGGCGCTCAGGGACACGGACCAGAGGTGGCCCTCGTGGCCGACGAGGCGCTGCACGACCCGCTCGGCCTCCAGCGACCAGACCTCCACCTCCCGGTGCCGGAGCGTCACCGTGGCCACCCGGCCGTCGGCGCTCAGAGCGATCGGGTGCGCTCCGCTGGACAAGGTCGGGCCGGGGATCCTCATGACGCGTCGATCCGGCAGTTCTCGGGCGGCGGCGGCCTCCGGGCTGTCCGGCAGATGCCGCAACAGGCGGAGGGCGGACTCCTTGTCCCCACGCTCGATGTGCACGAGCGCGAGCAGGACGTCGGCGGTGCGATCGCTCGCCTGACCCAGGCGGACGGCGTCCAGTTCCGCGATCAGCTCCCGATCGGTCTGCAGCCCCCGTCGCCACTTCCGCAGACCTCGGTTGTAGGTCGCGTGCGGGTGGTACGGGTCGACCCGCAGAGCCTCCTCCCAGAACTGGTCCGCCCGGTCGGCGTGCCCGAGGTCCATCAGGGAGAGGGCGCGGTTGGACAGAGCGTCGGCGAGCAGCGGGGCCTCGTCGGGCCGGTGACGCGGGTACGGCTCGAACACCGTGCCCCGGTAGACGTCCGCCAGGTCGTCGGCGATCGCACCGAAGGTCGTCGGGCGGTCCCCGGGATCCTCGGCGAGACAGCGCCGCAGCAGGTCGACGAGGCCCGGGGGCATCGGCGGGACGGCCGGGTCGTCGGCGCCGGTCCCGAGGAACTCCGCGAACTCGGCCGCCGCCGCGGGCCCGAACATGACCGGCGGCCTGCCCGCGAACATCTCGAACACGCTCACCGCCCACGACCACACATCGGTCGCCGGTCCGAGACGCTCGCCCCGGGCCTGTTCGGGCGAGCAGTACTCCACGGTCATCCCGTTGACCGTGACCAGGGGCTCCCGCCCGCCGCCGGGCACGCGGCCGTTGGCGAGACCGAAGTCGGTGACCTTGGCAGCGCCGCCCCGGTCCAGCATGACGTTGGCGGGCTTGACGTCTTGGTGCACCACGCCTCGGCCGTGCGCGTGCTCGAGACCCCAGGCGCACTGGATCGCCAGGTCCAGGATCCGGCGGACCGCCGAGCGGTGGTCGCCGCGGTAGAGCGCACGGTCGCGGACGGCCTCGGCCAGGCTGCCGCCGTCGACCCATTCTGCGAACACCCGGGGCGTGCCGTCGACGCGCCGGACGTAGGCGCAGGTCACCACGTGCGGGTGGGCGCCGAGTCCGACCCATGCCTCCGCCTCGGCCTCGAACCGCTCGGCATCGGCCGGGGAGGCGACCAGCTCCTCGCGTGGGGTCTTGACCGCCAGCTCCATCTCCCACTGTCGGTGCCACACCCGGTACACCAGGCCCATGCCGCCGGTGCTGACGACGTCGCGGACCTCGTACACCCCGAGCACCACGTCACCCGGGGACCACATCTAGTCCACCAGCGCCACGTACAGCGGGCTGCCGAGCAGCACGTTCCTGCCCCCGGGCGTGGGGGCGGGCTCGTACAACAGCCGCTTGGCGACGAACTCGAGGTTCTGCTCCGGCCCCGGCACGACCTCGTTGGCCCGGCGCACGGCGGCCACGACACCCCGCTGCTCCGCCTGATCCTCGTTCCTGATGGCCTCGGCCAGCGCGCCGATCTCCGGATCGGTGCGCAGCCCGGCGAGCAGCGACGGGGTCAGTGACCTGGGGATGGGAGGCGCGGCCGCCGGCGAGGCGCCGAGGACGTGATTGCCCGAGCCGCCCATGCCCGTCACGGTGCGTTCGGTGGCACCGCCGAAGTACACGAGCGTCGGCTCGGTCGGAAAAGGTCCCCAGCGCATCGGCATGAGTCCCCAGAAGAACTGACCGGGCTCGTCGACGGTGCCGAGGTCGCCGTACTGCTCCAGGTAGCGGATCACCCGCGACAGGCGAGCCGTCCGATCACCACCCGCGGGTGTCTCCGAGGCGTGCTTGCCGCCGAGGATCGACAGGTTCAGGCTCACCTCGGTGGTGCGCTTGCGGGTGACGGTGGGATCCATCTGCGCGAGCAGCATGTCGATCTTGCTGTCACTGACGTACAGGTAGTACCGGAACGACACCACTGCTCCCATCCAGAAGGCGCCGCGACGATCACGCCGATGGTTGCGCACCGCTCGGGGTCGGCGAACTCGATCAGGCCTGGTCGGCCGAGGCTCTGTACGGCACCAGTGTGCCGGACGATGCGTCGGTCTCCCCCGGCCAACGGGCAACCCCACCGCCGGCCGACCGCCCGTCCACACCGGACCCACGCGCCCGCGCCTTGCGAGCTGCGTGGTCCTACCGCCCGGCCGGGAGGACGGCGGCTGTGATGCGTGCGGCCGGCTCTTCGGCGCCTGCGAGCACCTCGGTGATCGCGCCGAGGAGCGGCAGGCCGTCGAGGGCCCGCTGCTCGGCCAGCTCGGCCGCGAACCGCGCCGCGGCGACACCCTCCACGGTCTGGCCGGCCGCCACCATCTCGTCCAGCGCCGCCGTGGCCGGCTCACCCCTGCCGATCCGGGCGCCGTAGACCTTGTTGCGCCCGGACAGGCCGGTGACCTCGAGGTCACCCACCCCGGCCAGCCCGACCGCGGTCTCGGCGCGGCCGCCGAGCGCGGTCGCGAGCCGCTGCATCTCGGTGGCGGCCTGGGCGAAGGTGGCCGCCTTGAGGTTGTGCCACGGCTCGCCGCCGGTCTCGGCGAGCCCGTCGGCGATCCCGAGCGCGATCGCGTAGACGTTCTTCATCGCCGCCGAGGCCTCGATCCCGTCGACGTCGTCGGTGGTGGCGAGGCGGTACACCTCGGTGCCGAGCAGGGCAGCGGCGCGCTCGGCCACGCCGACGTCGGCACAGCCGAACACCGCGGCGGTCGGCCGGCCGACGGCCACCTCGTTGGCCTTGCACGGTCCGCCGATGGCCACGATCGGGCAGCCGTCGGCGAGCTCGCCGGGCATCACGGCGCGCAGCAGCGGGGGCAGCAGGCCGACCTTGCCGTCGGGGTCGTATCCGAACCCCTTGGTGGTGACGAGCAGCGGCAGTCCGGGACGCAGGTGCGGCGCCGCCCGGCGCAGCACGTCCACCACCCCGTCGGAGCTGATCGCCAGGATCACCAGCTCGGCACCGTCGAGCGCCGCGGCGAGGTCGCCGGAGTCGAACAGCACCGCCGCCTGGTCGATCGGGACGTCGATGCGCGGGTGCGGCCGACCCGCCCGCAGCGCGGCGAGGATGTCGTCGTCCAGCCAGGTTCCCCAGAGCCGCACCTCGTTACCGGCGGCCAACGCGGGGGTGGTGAGGGCCGCGCCCATCGCCCCGGCGCCCAGGATCGTCACGACGGCCATGGCTTCACGTCTCCTCGTCGTTCGTCGTCGGACCGTCCGGTCGCCGCACGGTCAGCCGCGCGGCCTCGCCCGGTCGGTCAGCTCGTGCATGCGGGTGAAGACCCGGTCCACGAAGCCCTCGTCGAGCCGGCCGAGGAAGTGCAGCAGGTCCGCGCTGGAGAACCGGTTGCGCATCAGGTGGGCGTTGGCGAACGCCCAGCGGGCCTGCTCCTCCGGGATCGGGGTCGGCAGCTCCTCGAAGCGCAGCGGCAGACCCGCGGTCACCAGAGCCTCCACGCACTCCTCGGTCGGAGGCACCAGCTCCCGCAGCCGGTCCCGCTCCGCAGGCCAGTCGGCCAGGAACGATTCCAGCTCGGCCCGGGCCCCGCGCCAGCCGGACAGCTTCTTGGCGTAGTCGCTCCAGCACTCCTCGCCCATCGCCCTGGTCGGGTCGAGCGGCGCGAACGCGGCCAACACCTCGGCCCGCATCGCGTCGGGGTCGGGGTAGCAGGCGTCGACGTCGACGTCGGCCGGGTCGAGCTCGTCGATGAGCAGGTTGAACGCGACCGAGCAGGGCAGCACCGCCATCCCCACCTGGGCGCCGTGGGTGCCGACCGGGCGGCCGTAGTGGGCGGCGCTCATGTCCAGCATGTGGCTGATCACGTGCTCGTACCCGGACAGCGGGGCCGACTCACCGGCGATCGTCGCGCTCAGCCCGCAGAGCACCATCAGTCGGCTCTGCACCTCGAGCCCCGCCGGGCTGCGCTCCCCCATGCTGCTCGCGTAGGGCAGCAGGTGGGTGCGGACGTCGCCGATCAGGTCGGACGAAGCCTCGAGGTAGTTGCCGAGCCCGAAACGGTTGCCGAGCCACCAGTCACCGAACGAGACGTACATGGCCGCCGCGTCGCCGATCCCGGCCAGCCCGCTCTCGGGCGGGGCGTCGCGCAGGATCGTGATGTCCATGATGAGTGCGTCGGCCAGGCGGGACTTGTGGGTGCGCTTCACACCGTGTTTCGCGATCACGGCCATGCGGGCGGTGTAGGCGACCATCGTGTTGGCGGTCGCGATGAACACGAGCGGCAACCGCTCGTGCGACTCGTCGTGCCGGAAGACGGCGTGCTTGGCGACGTCGGTGACGGTCCCGGAGCCGACGGAGACGACCGACAGGCCCGGCCGCAGCTCGTGGAAGACCTGGTCGACGGTGTGCTCGTCGGCGTGGACCTGCCCGTCTTCGCCGGCCTCCAGGACGACCGTGCGGACCTCCCGGCCGGCGTCGGCGAGCAGTCGGTGCACGAGATCCTTGAGGTCCTGGTCCCCGCGGCGCATCGGGGTCGCGTCCTGCACCACCAGCACCTGCCCCGGGCCCTGTGCGAGGTCGTCGAGGACGGCGGGCAGAGCCAGGAGGGCGTCGGGCCCGACCTCGACCCGGTCCAGTTCGAAGCGCGTGAACCGGGCGGCCTCGGGCAGCGCCTGCAACTTGCCCCGCAGCGCGGCCATGTCGGCCGGGTCGTAGCGGAACTCGGGGACGGTCGCGGTCATCGTCTGCCTCCACACGCGGCTGCCCGCCGCGATCGCGTCGGCCGCGGCGACCACCGGTTACCCGACGGTCGCGGCGGGATACGTCGCCGGCGCCTGCGCTACATCAGCTCGGCCCGGAGCCGGGACAGGCGCTGCAGCGCGGTCTGGACGCCGGGGAACAGCGGCCGGTAGACCTCCTCGAACAGGCGGTCGTACAGCTGCTTGGCCTTGTCGTCGGGCTGGAAGCTCTCCGCCGTGTCGGTCATGGCCGAGGCGGCCTCCTCGACCGACGGGTACCAGCCGACACCGTAGGCACCCAGGATGCCCGCGCCTAGGTTGGTCGCCTCGACGGTGTGGGCCCGGGTCACGGTGGCACCGAGGACGTCGGCCGCGATCTGGCACCACAGGTCGCTGTTGGAACCGCCGCCGAGGATCACGTACTCGCGGATGTTCTCACCGGTGGTGGCCTGGATGCCTTCCATGGCCAGCCTGAACTCGAAGCAGATGCCCTCCTCGACCGCGCGGAACAGCTGCTCGCGGCCGTGCTCCTGACGCCAACCGACGATCATCCCGCTGGCGGAGTTGTCGTGGTAGGGGTTCATCACGGCGTTCCAGTACGGCACCAGGACCAGCCCGTCCGCCCCCGGCCCCACTCTCCGGGCCGCGGCCTCGTAGTGGTCGAAGTCGGCCTTGCCGTCGACGGTGTCGCCGAAGTGGCGCATGAACCAGGTCGTGGTGGCCATGCCGCCGCGCAGGACGCTCTCGAGCAGATAGGTCCCGGGGGCGCCGCCGTACAGGGTCCGGAAGGACGGGTCGGTGACGTACTCACGCTCGATCGGGCCACCGGTGACGGCCGTCCCGAGGTTGAAGTAGGCCCGGTCGCGCGACGTCACGCCGGCCCCGAGGCACGCGGCCTGACCGTCCCCGAGCCCGGCCACGACCGGCAGCCCCGCGGGCAGCCCGGTGGCGCGGGCGGCCTCGGCGGTCAGTTCGCCGATGACCTCACCCGGACGGACCGTGTCGCAGAACTGCTCGGGACGCAGCCCGATGCCGGTGATGAGGTCCTCGGCCCAGGCGTCGTGCTCGGCGTCGATGAGCCCGAAGGAGTCGGCCGAGGCCAGGCTGGTGGTGAACTTCCCGGTCAGCCGCTGGACCAGGAAGCCGTGGACGTCCATGAACTTGTAGGCGTCGCGCGCGATGTCGGGATGGTTCTGCACCAGCCAGAGGATCTTGGAGAACGACTGCGTCACCGACGGCCCCCGGCCGGTCCGCCGGTGCAGGTCGTCGTGGCCGAAGCGCTCGCCCAGCTCGGCCAGCTGGGCCTCGGAGCGCGCGTCGTCCCACAGGATCGCGTTGTACTGGGGCTGGTTGTCCTCGTCGACCGGAGCGAAGGACTCACGTTGGTGGGTGATACAGATCCCGGCCACCCGGTCGACGTCGATCGAGCGCATGAGCTGCGCGATCGCCGCGGAGGTGCCCTCCCACCAGCCCTCGGCCTTCTGCTCGCTGAACAGGGGCTGGGGGTGGATCTCCTCGAGGTCGGCGCGGCCCTCGGCGACCGCCTTGCCGGCACGGTCCCAGGCGACGACCTTGCACGCTGTGGTGCTGCAGTCGACGCCGAGCACGAGATCGGCCACGGTGTCCTCCCGTCGTTGGGATGTGGTCCACGGCCGCGGCCGAGTCGGTGCCCACAGCGAGCATGCCGTGGTTCCGCAGCGTAGGTCAGCTCGCTGAGTGTGACCAGCACCGCCGAACCGGTGCAGCAGAGCGTGACGGACGTCGGTAACGATCACTCGACGGTGATCGACACGGGCGTTCGTGCTGGTCGATCATGAAGCGGTGACCCCTGTCCGCGCGTCGCCGTCGGGTTCGAGTGGCGTCCGCCCTGCTCCGCGGGTGACGATTCCCCTCGGACCGGTCGTGCTCCTCCGCGCGGGCGGTCCGTCGGGGACGGGGTGCGGATGAGCGGAACCGCCCGCGTGGTGCGCCTGGCCGCGGGGGTGCTCGGGCGCACGGTCGCCGCGGGCCTGTCGCTCGCCCTGCTGGTCGGCACCGGCTACGGCTGGTCGGTCCAGCGCACGTTGACCGACCGCGTCGTCACGAGCGACGTGATCACGACCCGGACGGCCGCTCCTGAGCCCGAGCAGCCGTTCACCGCGCTCCTCGTGGGGCTGGACAGCCGTACCGACGCGTCGGGCAACCCGCTCCCGGCGGAGCTGCTGGCGGCCCTGCGCGCCGGTGTGGACGAGGGCCAGCTGCACACCGACACGATCATCCTGCTGCACGTGCCCGCCGGGCCGGACGCGCGGGCCGTCGCGATCTCGATCCCGCGCGACTCCTTCGTGACTCTCGCCGACGGCAGCGGCCCACACAAGATCAACTCCGCGTACGGGCGCGCCACCGACGTGGCCAAGGCCGCTCTCCAGAAGCAGGGTGTCACCGGTGCCGAGCTCGACCGCCGGTCGCGCGACGCGGGGCGTCGTGCGCTGGTCGAGACGGTCGAGAAGTTCACCCGACTTCCCGTCGACCACTACGCCGAGATCAACCTGGCCGGTTTCGTGGAGATGACCGAGGCGATCGGTGGCGTGCCGGTCTGCCTCCGGCGGCCCGAACGCGAGGTCCGGTCGGGGGTCGACCTCCCCGCGGGTCCGCAGACGGTCCGTGGCCCGGACGCGCTCGCCTTCGTCCGGCAACGCCACGGTCTGGAGGACGGCGACTTCGACCGCATCGCCCGCCAGCAGGCGTTCCTCGCCGGCATGGCGAGCCGGATGCTGTCGACCGGGACGCTGTCCGACCCGGGTGCGGTCCGCCGCCTCGTGGACGCGGTCACCCGCAACGTCGTGCTCGACCGCGGGTGGGACCTGGACAGGCTGGTCGTGCAGTTCGGCCGGATGTCCGGTGGCGACATCCGCTTCGTCACGATCCCGACCGGCACCCCGGCGCTCGAGACGCCCGTGGACGGCATCGCCGTGCAGGTGGACACGGCCGAGGTCCGCGCCTTCGTCCGCGACACCATCGCCGCGACCGACACTGCGGCGGCACCGACGAGCAGCCCGCCGACGAGACCGACGCCCACCGCGGCATCGACCGCGTCAGCGTCCGCTGAACCGTCGGCCGCCCCCACCAGCGGCATCTCCGCCGCCGGGGTCACCTGCGTCGACTGACCTCCGTCAACGCCGCTCGTCCGCGCCGTGGTCGATCGCCGCGGCGCGGGCGCGGATCTCGTCCGGGCCCCGGTCAGCGACGGCCCGCAGCTGCTCCGCGACCGCCACCTCCACCGCCGCGTGCACGGCGGCGGGCGAGACGTACGGGTCGACGGCGCGGGCCGCCTCCAACGAGCGGGCCGACAGGTACATGGTGATCATCGATGCTCACCTCTCTCCCTCGTAGGGAGGAACGACTCGGACCCGCTCCGGATACCGCCACCCGACAACCGGAGCTCGGCCGCCCCGCCCGTCGCAGGCAGACTGTCGACCGTGACGGACTCGTTCCCCCGCCGGCAGGCCCGGACCCGCCGCTTCACGCTCGGCGCGCCCCGCGGCGTCGCGATCTCCCCCGACGGGACGCGCGTGACGTTCCTCCGCACCCGCGGGGGGACCGACGCCGTCACCTGCCTGTGGACGTTCGATCCGCTGACGGGTACCGAACGCCTGGTCGCCGACCCGCGCACGCTCGAGACCGGAGGCGACGAGGACCTGCCGCCCGAGGAGCGGGCCAGGCGCGAGCGGGCGCGCGAGCAGGCGGGCGGGATCGTCGCCTACGCCACGGACCGCGCGGGTGCCATCGCTGCCTTCGCCCTCTCCGGCCGGCCGTGTGCGGTCGACCTCGCCGACGGCGCGGCGCCGCGCCTTCTCGAGTCCGCCGGCCCGGTCGTCGATCCCCGTCCCGACCCCACGGGGTCCCGCATCGCCTACGTCAGCGGTGGCGCGCTGCACGTCCACGACCTCGCGAGCGGCTCCGCCACCGCCCTCGCCACCCCCGAATCGGACACCGTCACCTACGGGCTCGCCGACTTCGTCGCGGCCGAGGAGATGAGCCGGATGCGGGGGTACTGGTGGTCTCCGGACGGCCGATCGCTGCTGGTCGCGCGGGTCGACGACGCCCCGGTGCGCCGCTGGTACATCGCGGACCCCGCCAATCCCGACCGGGAGCCGACGGTCGTCGCCTATCCGGCCGCGGGCACCCCCAACGCACGGGTCTCGCTCGTCGTCGTCGGGCTCGACGGGATCCGGGTCGACGTGGCCTGGGACGCCGTCCGGGACGAGTACCTGGCCCACGTGGTGTGGTCCGCCGACGAGCTCCTCGTCGTCGTGCAGCCCCGCGACCAGCACGCGCTGCGGGTGCTGCGGGTCGACCCGGCGACCGGGGCCACGGTCCTCGTGCACGAGGACACGGACCCGGACTGGGTCGAGATCGTCCCCGGAGTGCCGGCCCGCACCACGTCCGGCGCGTTGCTGTGGATCACCGACGACGGCGACGCACGCCGCCTGCTGGTCGACGGCGAGCCGGTCACGCCGCCGACGCTGCAGGTCCGCGCCGTGCTCGACGTCGACGACGACACGGTGTTGCTCAGCGCCTCGGACGACCCGGTCTCCGTCGCGCTGTGGACCTGGTCCGCGGCCGACGGGCTGCGCTGTCTCACGCCGGAGCCGGGGGTGCACGGCGGTCGACTGACCGGCGGAACGCTCGTCGTCACGCGGCAGTCGCTCGACACCGACGGCACGCTCACGACCGTTCGGCCCGCGAGCGGTGCCGAGCGCATCATCACCTCGCACGCCGAGTCGCCCGGGTTGCAGCCTCGCGTCACCCTGCACACCTGCGGCGAGCGGGGGCTGCGCACCGCACTGCTGCTGCCGTCGTGGCACCGGCCGGGGACGCCGCTGCCGGTACTCATGGACCCCTACGGCGGCCCGCACGCCCAGCGCGTCGTCGCCGCTCGTGGCGCCCATCTGACCAGCCAGTGGTTCGCCGAGCAGGGCTTCGCCGTCGTTGTCGTCGACGGCCGGGGCACCCCGGCGCGGGGCCCGGCGTTCGAGCGCGCGGTGTGGGGCGATCTGGCGGGGCCGGTGCTGGACGACCAGGTCGACGCCCTGCATGCGCTCGCCGCGGACCATCCCGATCTCGATCTGACACGCGTGGGCATCCGCGGGTGGTCGTTCGGCGGCTACCTGGCCGCGCTCGCAGTGCTGCGCCGTCCGGACGTCTTCCACGCGGCGGTCGCCGGGGCGCCCGTCACCGACTGGACGCTCTACGACACGCACTACACGGAGCGGTACCTGGGCCGTCCCGACACGCACCCCGACGCCTACGCCCGGACGTCACTGCTCCCGGACGCCGCGAAGCTGACCTGTCCGCTGCTGCTGGTGCACGGGTTGGCCGACGACAACGTGGTGGCCGCGCACACCCTGCGGCTGTCGTCCGCGCTGCTCGCGGGCGGGCGTCCGCACAGCGTGTTGCCGCTGTCCGGCGTCACCCACATGACGCCCCAGGAGGTGGTGGCGGAGAACCTCCTCCTGCTGCAGGTGGAGTTCCTCCGCGACGCCCTGGCCCTCGCCGCCCCGGCCGCCGCGGGGTGAGCGATCACGGGTGCTGCTCAGCCGGGTGGTCGCCGGCGGCCTCGCGCCGCTCGCGGTGCACCTCGCGTCGCCACTCGATCACGGCGACGACCAGGGCCGCCGCCAGGCCGAGCACCGCAGCGGCGAGGGCGGCGGCGATCGCCGACCGGAAGTCGTTCCCCGTCGACGCCAGCACGAGGTAGAACAGCGCGGGCAGGGTGGCCGTGCCGATCGCCGCACCGAACCGCTGCCCGGTCTGCAGCGCCCCGCCCGCCGAACCCGCCATCTCCACCGGGACGTCGCGCAGCGTCAGCGTCACGTTCGGCGAGATCACGAGGCCGCCGCCGACGCCGCCCAGGAGCAGCGCGGGCGCCACGGCCCAGAAGACCCACTCGGTCGGCGCCAGACGCAGCACGACCGCCGCCGCCGCGATGCCCAGCAGCACACCGATCAGTCCGATCACCGTCAGCCGCCTGCCGAAGCGGTCGACGAGCTGGCCGCCGAACACGGCTGACACCGCCGACCCCAGCGCGAACGGGGTGACCGCGAGCCCGGACCGCAGCGGCGTCCAGCCCAGCCCGGTCTGGAAGAACAGCGCGAACACCAGCCAGATCCCGGAGAACCCGATGAAGTAGACGGTGCCCAGCGCCGCCCCCGAGGCGTAGCCGGGAGTCTGCGTGACCAGGCGCGGGTCCAGCAGCGGATCACCGCCGCGGCGCACGACCCGTCGCTCCCACCACCCGAAGGCGGCGAGCAGCACGGCCCCGACCAGGAACAGCCACCACAGCCGCGACAGTCCGCCCGACTCCGCCTGCACGAGCGGCAGCATCAGGGCCAGGACCCCGCCGCCGAGCAGCGCGACCCCGGCGACGTCGACGTGTCCCCGCTTCCCCGGCGTTCCGCGGGGCAGGAGCCGGGCCGCGAGCACGAGCGCGAGGATCCCGATGGGTACGTTGACGAAGAAGATCCAGCGCCACCCGCCAGGGCCGCCGGCCAGCGCCAGGATGAGACCGCCGACGACGGGGCCCGCTGCGGTGGAGATCCCGACCGTGGCGCCGAAGAAGCCGAAGGCCCGCCCCCGCTCCGCGCCGCGGAACAGCTGCTGGATGAGCGCCGAGTTCTGCGGGGCGAGCGCCCCGGCCGCGACGCCCTGTGCGAGGCGGGCCGCGATGAGCATCCCGACGGTCTGCGCCGCTCCGGCCGCGGCGCTGCACACCACGAAGCCCGCCAGCGCCGCGAGGAACATCGTCCGCCGCCCCACGGCATCGCCGAGCCGGCCGGCCGGCACCAGCGCGAGTCCGAACGTCAACGCGTATCCCGACACCACCCACTGGATCGCGGCGGGCGACGCCCCGAGTCCCTCGCGCATCGAGGGCAGCGCGACCGCCACGATGCTGACGTCGAGCAGGCTCATGAATCCCGCGGTGAGCGTGACCGAGAGGGCCCGCCAGCGCCGCGGATCAGGGGTGTACTCGTCCGGGTCGGTGCCCGCCTGCCGCTCCTCCGTCGCGCTCAACGCGTCCTCGGAGCGGTTCGGGCACACGGCACTGGCCTCACACACGTCATCATCGACATCCGGCTACCCACCCGCCCGGAGCCTCACGCCGTGACGGGCGGCATCGTCCGGTCTGGCAGGCTGGCCCGGCCCGTTCGTCTCGTTCCCCGGAGGTTCCCGTGACCGCACCCCAGCGTCCCGACGTCGACCCCTACGACGGGCCGCCCCCGACGGACCTGGTCGTCGAGGAGATCACCGCAGGCGACGGGCCCGAAGCAGTCCCCGGGCAGACCGTGACCGTGCACTACGTCGGCGTCGCGCACTCGACCGGCGAGGAGTTCGACGCCTCCTGGAACCGCGGCGCGCCGTTCCGCTTCCCGCTCGGCGCCGGGCGCGTCATCGGCGGCTGGGACCAGGGCGTGGCCGGCATGAAGGTCGGCGGCCGGCGCAAGCTCGTGATCCCGCCGCACCTGGGCTACGGCGACCGCGGGGCGGGCGGCGTCATCAAGCCGGGTGAGACGCTCGTGTTCGTCGTCGACCTGTTGGGTGTCAGCTGACACGGCTCGTCCTGACGTCCGACACCCACCTGCCGCGTCGGGCGCGTGACCTGCCGGAGCCGCTGTGGGCGGCGATCGACGCGGCCGACGTGGTCGTGCACGCCGGCGACTGGGTCTCGGTCGACCTGCTCGACGCCCTCGAGGCGCGCGCCACGCGGCTGGTGGGCGTCTACGGCAACAACGACGGGCCGCCGCTGCGGGCCCGGCTGCCCGAGGTGGCCCGGGTGGAGCTGGCGGGCGTCCGGGTCGCGGTGGTACACGAGACCGGCGCCGCCGCCGGGCGTGAGCGCCGCTGCGCGGCGGCGTACCCGGACGTCGACGTGCTGATCTTCGGGCACAGCCACATCCCCTGGGACACCACCGCGACGCGCGCGGACGGCTCGACCCTGCGGCTGCTCAACCCGGGGTCACCGACGGACCGCCGCCGCCAACCCACGTTCACGTGGATGACGGCGGCGGCGGTCGACGGCCGGTTGGACGCGGTGGTGCTGCATCACCTGCAGCCCCGGGCGCCGAAGCGGTCAGGAGTGTGAGGAATCCGGTCGGCCGCCCGCCGGCACCGGGGCGGTGGTGGGCACGTCGGCGGGAGCCGGGCGGTCGTCGTCGGCGACCTCGTCGGCAGCAGGCGCCGGGGCCGCCGCGGCGTCGCGCCGCACCTTGAGCAGGCTGAGCACCGTGGTGATCGCCAGCACGCCGACGATCACCGAGAGGGAGACGGCGATCCCGATGGTCGGCACCGGAACCGGCTCCCCGCCGTTGAGGAACGGCAGGTTGTTCTCGTGCAGGGCCTCGAGCACCAGCTTGACGCCGATGAAGCCGAGGATGACCGACAGCCCGTAGGACAGGTACACCAGCTTGGTGAGGAGGCTGCCGAGCAGGAAGTAGAGCTGCCGCAGCCCCATCAGCGCGAAGGCGTTCGCGGTGAAGACCAGGTACGGCTCCTGGGTCAGGCCGAAGATCGCGGGGATCGAGTCGAGCGCGAACAGCAGGTCCGTCGACCCGATCGCGAACATGACCACCAGCATCGGGGTGACCCAGCGCTTGCCGTCGATCTTGACGAACGAGCGCGCACCGTGGAACTCCGGCGTCACCGGCAACACCCGGCGCAGCCCCCGCAGCGCGAAGTTCTCCTTGAACTCCTCGTCGTGCTCGGTGCCCTGCCGCGCCAGGTTCACCGCCGTCACGATCAGCACGACGGCGAAGATGTAGAACACCCAGCTGAAGGCGTGGATGGCCGCGGCGCCGACCGCGATGAAGATGCCCCGCATCACCAGCGCGATCACGATGCCCACGAGCAGCACGCGGTGCTGGTGCACGGCCGGGACCTTGAACGCCGCCATGATGATGACGAAGACGAACAGGTTGTCGACCGACAGCGAGTACTCGGTGATGTAGCCGGCGAAGAACTCCCCGGCGGACTGGCCACCGGCGAAGAACCACAGCCCGATGCCGAACGCGACGGCGAGAGCCACGTAGAACAGCACCCATCGGGTGGCCTCGCGCGCGGTGACCGCATGCGGCTTGTGGTCGACGAGGAACAGGTCGGCCAGGATGATGGCGGCCAGGCCACCGATGGTGGCCAACCAGAGCCACAGGGGCACGTTCACGCGGAATCCTTCCGGAGGAGGTCGTTCGGGCGGCGTCGAGCGGCCCGAGGTCTCTCCCGTCGACGCGGACAAAACGTACAACGACGTCTCGGTCGACCGGTGACACCGGGTACCCCGCCCTGAGCGGGCGGAGACCGTGCTGACGATGTCACCGCAGGCGGGATACTCCCCTCCGGTGACTCCATTGTCTCGGAAGGGCAACGACGACGCCAGCGGGGGGAGTCACATGGTGACGGAGTACACCGGGTCCCGGGCCCCTGAGAACCGGCTGAGGCCCGCGCGGACCTGTCGGTGCACTGCCCTACCGTCGCGGTCATGACATCCCCGACCGGCAGGCGGACCCGGGCTGCCCGCCTGCGGCTGCCGGTCGCCCTGCTCGGCGCGACGATCCTCGCCGCCACCGGCGCCCTGCTCGCGCCGGGAACAGCCGCGCACGCCGCCACGCCGACCCGCACGATCGAGGAGACGGTCGAGGTGCCCGCCGGCCCCGGGCTGCCGGACACGATCCCCCTCGACACCACGCTGTACCTGCCGGCGACCACCCCGGCGCCCGCGGTCCTGGTCGCGCACGGCTTCGGCGGCACGAAGGCCTCGGTCGACGCCGACGCCCGGGCGCTGGTCGACCGCGGGTTCGTCGTGCTCACGTGGACGGCGCGCGGCTTCGGCGCCAGCGGCGGGCAGATCGCGCTCGACTCCCCGGACTTCGAGGTGGCGGACGCCCGCGCGCTGGTCGACCGGCTGGCCGCGAATCCCGACGTGGTGCAAGACGGTCCGGGTGATCCCCGGGCGGGCGTCACCGGCGGGTCGTACGGCGGGGCGCTCGCGCTGCTGCTTGCCGGCTACGACTCCCGGATCGACGCGCTGGCGCCCGTGATCACCTGGAACGACCTGGGTCAGGCGCTGTTCCCGAACGCCGCCGCCGCACCGGGGGCGCTGCCCGCCGACACACCCGCCCGCGGCGCCTTCGCCCCGGACGGGGTCTTCAAGCGCGGCTGGGCCGGGGTGTTCTTCTCCGCCGGTCTCGCCCCGGGAGGCGGCCCCGGCGGGGCGGTCGAGGGAGCGCCGGATCCGGCGGAGGAAGCCGCGACCCCAGCACCCACCGGCGCGCCCACGGCACCCAACGTGCCTGCCACCTGCGGCCGCTTCACCGCCGCCGTCTGTACCGCCTACACCGAGGCCGCCACCACCGGTCGGCTCTCCCCCGCCACCGCGGAGCTCCTGCGCCGCTCCTCCCCCGCGTCGGTCACGGACCGGATCGCCGCGCCGACGCTGGTCGTCCAGGGCGAGGCGGACACGCTGTTCGGGCTGGACCAGGCCGACGCCACCGCCCGCCAGATCGCCGCCGCCGGCGGCACGGTGCGCATGCTCTGGTACGCGGGCGGTCACGACGGCGGCGCGCCGGACCAGCGCGTGCGCGACGCGATCGGCACGTGGTTCGACCACTGGCTCGCCGGCAAGGGCGACCCTCCGGCCACGGACTTCGGCTACACGGTCGCCAGCGGGGTGCGCACGGGCGGCGACACGCCCACCAGCCGCACGGTGGAGGCGCCCGCCTACCCGGGCCTCGGCGGGGCCCCGGCCGTCTCCACCGAGCCGCTCCCGCTGGAGGGCGATCCCCAGGTCGCGCTGGTGCCTGCCGGCGGCAACCCCGCCGCGATCACCTCGCTGCCCGGACTGGGCGGGGCACTGGGCAACATTGGCAACCGCGTCGCCGCCTTCACCGCCGAACTCCCCGGGCAGTCCGCCGTGTTCCGCACCGCCCCCGTCGCCGCCCCGCTGCTCGTCGCCGGCGCCCCACGGGTCGACCTGGCGATCGCCCGGGTGCCGGGCCAGCCGGCCCCGGACGAGGCGGTGCTGTTCGCGAAGGTCTACGAGATCGCCTCCGACGGCACCCGCACGCTGCTCGGCGGCGCGGTCTCTCCCGTCCGGGTCGCCGTCCCTGCCGACGGCTCCTCGGCGCAGGTCGCCGTCACGCTGCCCGGCGTCGTCGCGCCGGTCGAGGCGGGCAACCGGCTGATGGTGTCGGTGGGCACCACGGACCAGGGCTTCGCCGGCACCACCACGCCCGCGGTCTGGCAAATCGGGCTCGGCGGAGCGGAAGCCGGTGGGGCGCTCACCGTGCCCGTCGTTCCGGGCGAGGCCGTCACCGCGAACACGGTGCCGGCGGGGCCGCTGCTGGGCATCGCCGGCGTGTTCGCCGCGGCGCTGCTCGCGACCGTGGTCGCCCGGCTGTACCGCCGTCGGGTCGGCCACAGGGCCCCGTCCGGCCCGGACGGGGCGCCGGTCGACGGGACCGACGGCACCGCGGACGGCAGCGGTCTCCCCGCACCCCGGCCGCTCGAGATCCGCGACCTCGCCAAGACCTACCGCGGCGGCTTCAAGGCCGTGCGCGGAGTGTCCTTCGACGTCGAGCGCGGCATGGTGCTGGGCCTGCTCGGTCCGAACGGCGCCGGCAAGACGACCGTGCTCCGCATGCTCATGGGCCTGATCCGGCCGACGGCCGGGTCGATCCGCGCCTTCGGCGAGCCCGTGGGCGCCGGGGCGCCGGTGCTGGCCCGGATCGGGGCGTTCGTCGAGGGCCCCGGCTTCCTGCCGCACCTGTCCGGTCTGGACAACCTCCGGCTCTACTGGGCCGCCACCGGCCGTCCGAACGAGGAGGCGCATCTCGACGACGCCCTGGAGATCGCCGGGCTCGGCGGCTCGGTGCGGCGCCGGGTGGGGACCTACAGCCAGGGCATGCGCCAGCGCCTGGCGATCGCCCAGGCCATGCTCGGGCTGCCGGAGCTGCTGGTGCTCGACGAGCCGACGAACGGGCTCGACCCGCCCCAGATCCACGCCATGCGCGAGGTCCTGCAGCGCTACGCCGCGGCCGGGCGGACGGTGCTGGTGTCGAGCCACCAGCTCGCCGAGGTGGAGCAGACCTGCTCGCACGTCGTCGTCATGCACCAGGGCACGGTCGTGGCCGCCGGGACGGTCGACGACATCATCGCCGGAGGCGGCGCGGCCAGCTTCACCGTCGACGAGCCCGCCCGGGCTGCCGTCGTGCTCGGTGGCCTGGACGGTGTGCGCGCGGTGGCCGTCGACGGCGAGGCGGTGCACGCCGAGCTCAACGGCACCCCCCGGGCCTCCGCCGTCCGCGCGCTGGTCACCGCCGGGGTCGAGGTGCGCTCGGCCGGCCCGCGGCGGCGCCTCGAAGACGCGTTCCTGCAGCTCGTGGGAGAGGAGCCGCACCGATGACCAACCCGCCCTCCAGGGAGCGCAAGCCGGCAGGCAGGCGCGGTCGACGCGACGCGGTGCAGGAGCCGTCGACCGTCGCCGGGCACGTCGGCGCCCTCGCGCTCGTGGAGCACGCTCCGTACCGTCCGGGGCGCACGCTGCCGGTGCGCGTCGAACTGGTCCGCCAGCTGCGCCGTCGCCGCACGCAGGTGGCGTTCGCGCTGGTGGCCCTGCTGCCCGTGATCCTCTGGATCGCGTTCGAGCTGGGCGACGACGGGCCGCCCGGCGGAGCGCCGAACCTCGTCGACCTCGCCAAGGGCAGCGGGGCGAACTTCGCGGTGTTCGCGCTGTTCGCCTCCGCCGGGTTTCTGCTGGTCGTGGTCGTGGCGCTGTTCTTCGGCGACACGGTGGCGGCCGAGGCGTCGTGGTCGAGCCTGCGCTACCTCCTCGCCGCGCCGATCCCCCGAGCCCGCCTGCTGCGGCAGAAGGCGATCGTCGCCGGCCTGCTCTCGTTCGCCGCGCTGCTCCTGCTGCCGGTCGTGGCGCTGTTGGTGGGCACCCTCGCCTACGGGGCGAACGACCTGGTGAGTCCCACCGGCGAGTCCTTGCCCTTCGGCGCCGGAGCCGGTCGCGTGCTGCTCGGGGCGCTCTACGTGGCGGTGCACCTGTGCTGGGTCGCGGGCCTGGCGATGCTGCTGTCGGTGTCGACGGACGCGCCGCTCGGCGCCGTCGGAGGCGCGGTGATGGCGTCGATCGTCTCGCAGATCCTCGACCAGATCACCGCGCTCGACGACCTTCGCGACTACCTGCCCACCCACTACGGCACGGCATGGGCCGGGCTGCTGGCCGACCAGATCGACTGGGGCGACATGACCCGGGGCGCGTTCTCGGCCGTCGCCTTCGCCGCGGTGTTCTTCGCCGCGGCGGTGTGGCGGTTCGGGCGCAAGGACATCACGAGCTGACGGCGGGGCGGGTCACCGGGTCGGGACGACGGCCGCCGTCGGGGGTGCCGTGGCGGGTGCGCCCGAACGCTGCAGCTGCGCACACGACGGCGACACCGTGTAGGCGGCGGCGAGCGTCGGGTCGCGGTTGATCGTCGCAGCCACCTGGGCGCCGTTGAGCAGCGCGCCGACCACACGGGAGACACCGACGATTGCGCGGCCGATGGCCACGGCACTGCTGGTATCGGTGCGCTGGACCTGGTCGCGGGCGGCGGTGAGGTCCACTCGCAGGTCGGCGACCTCGCCGCGGACCTGCTCGGCGATCACGTCACCGTCGGGGACCGGGGCGGCGCCGGCCACCGCCAGCCGCGCCCGGGCCTGGTCCGTCACCGCCACGCCCTCGTTGAGGTAGGTCAGGTACGCCTGCTTCGTCGCCTCGGGAGCGTTCAGGTCGAGTCCCGGAGCCGCGGTGAGCCGGGAGATGACCGGAACGAGCGCGGCACACACCGACTCGGTCCAGGCCTCCGGCGTGGGAACCGGCGTCGGAATGACCGACAGCGCGGCGGACGACCCGGCGGCGGCAGGCGGTGCGGAAGAGCCACTGCCTCCGCACCCGGCGAGAAGTGCGGCGACCACCATCGCCGGGAGAACCCCGCACCATCGTCCTGCCCGCATGCGCCCGCTCCGTCCCCCGGACGCATCCCCCCGGACTGCGCCCCACCGTCGAGCGTGGCGCAGCAGCACGGCCGGGGCAAGGTCACCGTGCCGGTGGCCGACAGCTCACGAGTACACCATCCCCCCGTCGATGATGATCGACTGTCCGGTCATGTAGTCCGAATCGGGTCCTGCGAGGTAGGAGACGAGCGCGGCGACGTCGGCGGGCGTCTGCAGGCGGCCGAGCGCGATGCCCGCGCCGAACTGCGCCTTCGCCTCCCCCTTGGCCGTGCCGAGGTACGGGCCCATCTGTTCGTCGATCAGCTCCCACATGTCGGTGTCGACGACTCCGGGGCAGTAGGCGTTGACCGTGATCTTGTGCTTCGCCAGCTCCTTTGCGGCGGCCTGGGTGAGCGCCCGGACCCCGAACTTGGTCGCGCAGTAGGGGCCGAGCAGGTCGAACCCGCCGTGCGCGGCGATCGACGCGGCACTGATGATCTTGCCGCCGTCGCCCTGGGCGATCATCTTCTCGGCCGCGGCCTGCATGCTGTAGACGACGCCGAAGACGTTGACGTCGAAGATCTTCCGCAGGTCGTCGGGTGTCACGTCGAGGAGCGGCTTGACCTGGGCGATCCCGGCGTTGGCGACCATGACATCGACACTGCCCAGCTCGTCGGCGGCCTGGTCGACGAGCGCGAACACGGCGTCGCGGTCGGTGACGTCGGTCGAGACGGCGAGAGCCCGGCCACCCGCCGTGGTGATCTCCTCGGCGACCGCTTCGGCGCCGGCCTTGTTGACGTCGCTGACGGCGACGGCGTGACCGTCGCCGGCCAGCCGGAGCGCGATGCCGCGCCCGATCCCCCGTCCAGCTCCGGTGATTACGACGTTGCTCATACGAGATCCTTCGGGGTGACGAGGATCTTCACGTTCTCCTCTTTGTTGTCGATCAGTTCCGTGAAGCCCTTGGAGACGAGGTCGTCCAGCGCGATCCGCCCGGTGATGAACTGCGTGGCGTCGACCTTCTTGTCCTGCAGGAGACCGATCGTCGCCGGGTGGTCGCCGCAGTAGGCCAGCGTGCCGATGAGGTTGATCTCGGAGAACACCAGTTCGTTCACCGCGAACTCGGCCTTGTGGCCCCAGATCGCGACGTTGACGACCGTGCCGCCCGGACGCACCGACGCGACGGCGGACCCGAGCACGGCGTCGACACCCGCGCACTCGAACGACACGTCGGCACCTGCGCCACCGGTGAGGTCGCGGATCGCGTCCGGCACGTTCACCTCGGTCGGGTCGAGGACCTCGTCGGCGCCGGCACCGGGGGCCTTGGCCTTGCGGACGGCGGCCGGTTCGACGACGAACACCTTCGACGCGCCCGCGGCCTTCAGCGCGGCCGTGGTGACGAGGCCGATCGGACCGGAGCCGAACACCGCGGCGGTGTCGCCGGGCTTGATCCCGGAGAGCCGCACCGCGTGGTAGGCGACCGCCAACGGCTCGACCAGGGCGCCCAGGTCGGTCGGGATGTCGCCCAACGGGTGCGCCCAGCGGGCACCGACCACGCACTTCTCCGCGAAGCCGCCCTGCTGGCCGTCGAGCCCGACGAAGCCGAGCTTGCGGCAGATGTTGTAGCGACCGATCGTGCAGGCGGAGCATTCACCGCAGACGTCGTAGGGCTCGACGGCGACCCGGTCGCCCTCCTTCACGTTCGTCACCCCGGCCCCGACCTCGGAGACGACGCCGGCGAACTCGTGGCCCATCACCACCGGCATCTCCTCGCCGGTCAGCGGGTGCGGCGAGCCCTTGGGCGGGATGAAGATCGGGCCCTCGAGGTACTCGTGCAGGTCGGTGCCGCAGATGCCGCACCACTCGACGTCGACCTTCACCTGGCCGGGCCCGACCTTCGGCTCGGGAACGTCGTCGATGCGGATGTCGCCGGGACCGTGGAACCGTGCTGCCTTCATCGGACCTCCTGCTGGGTGGAACGAGAGCCGGCGACCACCGGGGTCCTCGTGACTGCGCTCACACCAGCAGTTCACCCGCCGGGCTGCGCGCCGACGAGGGTTGCAGCGATGTTGCAGCCCTGCGGAAGGTCAGGCCCGGGCGAGCGCCCGCACCGCCGGAGCCGTCGACGCCGCCGCGAACGGGCTCGTCGTCAGGTCCGGCAGCACGACCTCCACCTCCGGCGCCACCCGATACGGCCGCGCCAGGAGAATCCCGCCGATCGCCTTGCGGAGCCGGGAGACCTCGGCGCGGATCGTCACCAAGCTGCCGACGTGGCCGTAGAGCGCCGTGCTGAGCGCGGCCGCGTCCATCCCCGCCTGCCCCGCGCGGGCCAGCAGCAGGAGCACCTCGGCGTGCCGGGTCGACAGGGGATGCACCCACACGTGGGTGCCGGCGACGACGGCGCGGGGCGGGTGCGCGTCGAGCTCCAGGGTGAGCCGCAACGACCGGCCCTTGCCCCCCGGACGCAGCAGCCAGCCGCCCGGGACCGGCTCGGGGATGCACAGTCCCAGCCCGTGCACGGCCACAGGGCCGTCCGCGGTCGGTGCGGTCACCCGGTCCACCTGCGGCAGACCGCGGACGGCCGCGACCCACCCGTGGTCGTCGACGACGAGGCCGGGACCGGACCCGGACGCCAGCACCGGCACGGCGACGGTGCGCAGGGCGTCGAGCCGCTGCTCGTGGCAGCGCCACAGGCTCGCCTCGGCCAGCTTCACGGCGGTGCCGACGAGCGCGACGGTCGTCGGGTGCACCGTCTCGGCGGGCCCGCTCACGTCGACGACGCCCAGCATCTCGCCGGTGCGCGGGTCGTGCACCGGGCAGGCGGTGCAGGTCCAGCCGTGATGGGTGCGGACGAAGTGCTCGGCGGAGAAGATCTGCACCGGCGACCCCTCGGCCAGCGCGGTGCCGATCGCGTTGGTGCCGACGGCACCCTCGGTCCACCGGGCGCCCTCGGTGAAGCCCAGCGCGTCGGCGCGGTGCCGGACCCGGGTCGATCCCTCGCGCCACAGCAGCACGCCGTCCGCGTCGGTGACCACCATGACGTGGCGGGCGTCCTCGGCCACCGCCGTCAGCGCGGCCCGCAGTTCGGGCAGAACCTGGTGCAGCGGCGAACGGGCCCGGCGCTGCTCCACCTGGGACGCGTCGAGCGGCCCGGGTGGCTCACGGCGGTCGGGATCGACCCCTTGGGCCTGTACGCGCAGCCAGGACCGCGCGACGAGGCCTCGTGGGTCGACCGGCGGGCGGTCGCCCGAGAGCAGGGCGTCATGGGTGCGGGCGAGCAGGCGGGCGTACCTGCCCACATCGGTTCCGGGTCGAATCGCGCAGACCCCTTCGTCCACGGGCGTACCTCCGCAGGGAGCCTGACACGTCGTGGATGGTCCATGACACTGTCCGTTCAGCCAGTTGCGCGAACCGGTTCCTCCGTGCTTTGCGCCGGTGCGGTCACCACACGTGGTACTCCGAGCAGAACCCCGCCGACGATCACGACCGCCGCCACCAGCTCGACGGCGCTCGGGCGCTCCCCGAGGACCAGCGCGGCGAGCCCCATGCCGACCACGGGGACCAGCAGCGACCAGGGCGCCACGACCCCGGCCGGGTGACGCCGCATCAGCGCCGTCCAGATCCCCGTGCCGAGCACCGTCGCGAGGCCGGCGGTGTAGGCGACGGCGAGCAGCCCGGGCACCCCGGCGGGGGTGATCGCCGCGCGCAGCGCGTCCCACCCCGCGGCCGGTCCCTCGACGACCCACGACGCGACCAGCAGCGGCACCGGGGGCACCACCGACATCCACAGCGTCAGGTGGAGCGGGTTGGGCGGCGCCGCGAGCCGGCTGCACAGGTTGCCGAGCGCCCACCCCAGCGCACCGGCCAGCGTCAGCAGCACCGGCAGCAGGGCCGCGGCCTGGGCACGCGCGACGGCGATGGCGACCAGGCCGAGCACCGCCAGCCCGATCCCGACGCCCTGGCGCGGCGTGAGCCGCTCACGCAGCAGTACCGCACCGAGCACCACGGTGAACGGCGCGGAGGCCTGCAGGACCAGCGAGGCGAGTCCGGTGGGCATGCCGACGTCCATGGCGACGAACAGGAACAGGAACTGCAGCGTCCCGAACCCCAACCCGTACCCGAGCAGCCAGCGCAGCCGCACCTGCGGCCTCGGGACGAGCAGCACGGTGGGCAGCGCGATCACCGCGAACCGCAGCGCGGCGAGGAACAGCGGCGGGAAGTGCTGCAGGCCGACGTGGATGGCGAGGAAGTTGACCCCCCACAGCACGGCGACGAGAGCGGCGAGCAGGCGGTCCCGGAGCGACATGCCTCCACCGTGGGTCCCCGCCATCCGGAAGACCAGCGAATAAATCTGTACTGTCTCTGTAGTTTGGCTTCATGGATGTGGCGCGGTTGCGGGTGCTCCGCGAGCTGGCGGACCGCGGATCGGTGACGGCGGTGGCCGCCGCGCTGTCGTTCACCCCGTCGGCGATCTCGCAGCAGCTGCGGGCACTCGCCGCGGAGGTCGGGGTGCCGCTCACCGAGCCGGCGGGCCGGGGGCTGCGGCTCACGCCGGCAGGGCACGCGCTGGTGGCCCAGGCCGAGGAGGTGTTCACCGCGCTGGCCCGGGCGCAGGCGGCGGTGGACGGGTTGCGCAGCCTCCCGAGCGGGGAGGTGCGGATGGCGCTGTTCCCATCCGGGGCCCGGCTGCTGCTGGCCGGGCTGCTGCGGCGGCTCGCCGAGGTCCCGGACGTCGACCTGCGCTGCCGCGACGTCGACATGACCCCGCCCGACGTCCCCGCGCTGGCCGCCGACTACGACGTGGTGGTGACCCACCGCGACGAACGCACCGCGGCCGTCCCGCCGTCACGGTTCAGCGTCGTGCCGCTGCTGCGCGAACCCCTGGACGTCGTGCTGCCCCCGCGGCACCCGCTCGCCCGGCGGCGCCGGCTGCGGCTCGCCGAGCTGGCCGACGAGCCGTGGATCAGCGTGGACGTGGGCTGGCCGGTCGACGACGTGCTCCGGACCATCGCGGTGCAGACCGGGACGACCCCGCGGATCGTCCAGCGGATCAACGACTTCTCGGTCACGGAGGAACTGGTGGCCGCCGGTGTGGGCATCGCGCTGCTGCCGCGCTACTCGACCGACGACCGCGGCGGCCGCCGCCTGGCCCGCCGCCCGGTGGCCGGCGTACGCGCCGCCCGGGTCGTCGAGGCGGTGCTGCGCCCGAGCACCGCCGAACGGCCCGCGGTGCAGGCGGTGCTCGACGCACTGCGCGCCGAGGCCGACGCCCAGGTCGACGCGCGCACCTGAGCGCGAGCGTCCGTGCCGGTCAGGGTGTGGCGGCGGCCGGGGCGCGTTCCGGGCGGCCGGCCGCGATGCGCACCGCGACCAGGGCCAGGATTCCGACGATCACGTACGTCGCCCCCACGACCTGTTGCGTCGCGCTCCAGGCCAGCTCCAGGTTCTGCTCGTGCGGGAGGAAGCGGAACGGCGCGACGTAGAACGTCACGACCAGCACCGCGATCGCCGCGGCCCACCCGCGCGAGCGCCGTCGGACCGCCTCCGCCACGGCGACCAGCAGCGCGGGCGCGATCCACACCCAGTGGTGCGACCACGAGGTCGGGCTCACCAGCAGCGCGAAGCCGGCGACGGTCACCAGCGCCAGGGCCGGTTCGGCGCGTCGCACCACGGGGACGATGAGCGCAAGCAGCGCCAGTGCCACCACGAACCACACCACCCGGGCCGCCAGAGCGGGCACCTCGGCGCGCGCGAGAACGGCCTGGACGGTCTGGTTCGTGTAGAACACCGACCCGCTCACGCCGGAGGCCGGGCCGCCGAACCAGTAGCGGGCGGACGACGCTGCGTCGACGGCGAAGCCGATCCCGGTGGCGACGGCGGCGGTGACGATCGCGACGACGGCCGCCCGCATGTCGCGGCGGAGGAGAAAGTACAGCACGAACGCCGCGGGGGTCAGCTTGATCGCCGCGGCGAGACCCACGAGCAGGCCGCGTGGCCAGCGGGTGCGCGGCGTGAGGCAGTCGACGGCGACCAGCCCCATGAGGATGAGGTTGACCTGGCCGAACTCGAAGGTCTCGAGCACCGGCTCGATCCACAGCAGCACCGGCAGCGCGAGCGCCGTGACCGACAGCGCGCCCCCGGGGCCACCGGCCGGCCAGGCCTGGCGCGCCGTCACGTACAGCGTGGCCGCCAGCGCCGTCAGCGAGAGCACGAACAACAGCACCCACGCCGCCGTCCAGGGCAGGAGCGCGAAGGGGGCGAGCAGCAACGCCGCGAACGGCGGGTAGATGAACGGCAGGGCCATGCCGCTGACCGTGGGCGGGAGCGGGCCGTACATGTCGCCGCCGGCGAGCCAGGTCTGTACGCCGATCCGGTAGACCTCGAGGTCGATGTGGTAGCCGTGGGTGTGCCAGAGCAGGATCGCGACCGACAGCGCCAGCAGCGGCAGCGCCACGGCGGCGACCGTGCGCGCGCCGGGCAGCGCCGCGCGGCGCCGCGGCGGGGCCGGGGGCGTGCTGGAGCGGGTCAAGCGGGATCCTCCGGCCGTCTCCTGGCGTGCATACCATGACCTGCCCTGGGCGGGGTCCCGCACAGGGCCGCCACACACGGTAGCTGCGAACGCGGCCCGACCGTGCACCGCCCGGCCCGCGACGCGGCCGATCTCACTCGCCCGCGCCCCGCCGCGCGCTGAGGTACGACGTCAGCGCACCCCCGCGGCGTCCATGCCGCGCAGCTCCTTCTTCAGGTCGGAGATCTCGTCGCGCAGCCGTGCCGCGAGCTCGAACTGCAGGTCGCGGGCCGCGGCCAGCATCTGGTCGGACAGCTGCTGCACCAGGTCCGCCAGCTCGGCCCGCGGCATGTTCGCCGTGTCGCGGCCCGCGACGATCCCGGAGCTGGCCGCCCGACCCGGCTCACCCGCGGCGCGCTTCCCGCGGGAGGCGTTGCGACCCGACCCGCCGACCGGCACCTCGGAGTCCTCCGCCTCGCGGTACACCTGGTCCAGGATGTCGGCGATCTTCTTCCGCAGCGGCTGCGGGTCGATCCCGCGGTCCTCGTTGTAGGCGACCTGCTTCGCCCGGCGCCGCTCGGTCTCGTCGATGGCGTAGCGCATCGAGTCGGTGATCTTGTCGGCGTACATGTGCACCTCGCCCGACACGTTGCGGGCGGCGCGGCCGATCGTCTGGACCAGCGAGGTGCCCGAACGCAGGAACCCCTCCTTGTCGGCGTCCAGGATCGCGACCAGCGACACCTCCGGCAGGTCCAGCCCCTCACGGAGCAGGTTGATGCCCACCAGCACGTCGAACTCGCCCAGCCGCAGCTGGCGCAGCAGCTCCACCCGCCGCAGGGTGTCGACCTCCGAGTGCAGGTAGCGCACCCGGATGCCCAGCTCCAACAGGTAGTCGGTGAGGTCTTCGGCCATCTTCTTGGTCAGCGTGGTGACCAGCACCCGCTCGTCGCGCTCGGTGCGCTGCCGGATCTCGTGCACGAGGTCGTCGATCTGCCCCTTGGTGGGCTTGACGACGACGTGCGGGTCGACCAGGCCCGTCGGCCGGATGACCTGCTCGACGAACTCGCCGCCGGTGCGGTTGAGCTCGTACGGGCCCGGGGTGGCCGACAGGTACACCGTCTGGCCGATCCGGTCAGCGAACTCCTCCCACGTCAACGGCCGGTTGTCGACCGCCGAGGGAAGCCGGAACCCGAAGTCGACAAGGTTCCGCTTGCGCGACATGTCGCCCTCGTACATGCCGCCGATCTGCGGCACCGTGACGTGCGACTCGTCGATGACCATCAGGAAGTCGTCAGGGAAGTAGTCGATCAGCGTGGCCGGTGCGGTGCCCGGGCCGCGGCCGTCGATGTGGCGCGAGTAGTTCTCGATGCCCGAGCAGAACCCGACCTGGCGGATCATCTCCAGGTCGTACTGGGTGCGCATCCGCAGCCGCTGGGCCTCCAGCAGCTTGCCCTGGCGCTCCAGCTCGGCCAGCCGATCGGCCAGCTCGACCTCGATGTCGCGGACGGCCCGCTCCATCCGCTCCGGACCGGCGACGTAGTGCGTGGCGGGGAAGATCCGCAGCGTGTCGACCTGCCGCACGACGTCGCCCGTCAGCGGGTGCAGGTAGTAGAGCGCCTCGATCTCGTCGCCGAAGAACTCGATGCGGATCGCCAGTTCCTCGTAGGCCGGGATGATCTCCACGGTGTCGCCGCGGACCCGGAACGTGCCGCGGTTGAACGCCACGTCGTTGCGCAGGTACTGCACGTCGACCAGCGCGCGCAGCAGGACGTCGCGCTCCACCGTCTCCCCGACCGTCAGCTCGACCGACCGGTCCATGTAGCTCTGCGGCGTACCGAGGCCGTAGATGCACGAGACGGAGGCGACCACGACGACGTCGCGCCGCGACAGCAGGTTGTGCGTGGCGGAGTGCCGCAGCCGCTCGACGTCCTCGTTGATCGAGGAGTCCTTCTCGATGTAGGTGTCGGTCTGCGCGATGTACGCCTCGGGCTGGTAGTAGTCGTAGTACGAGACGAAGTACTCGACGGCGTTGTTCGGCAGCATCTCGCGCAGCTCGTTCGCCAGCTGCGCCGCGAGCGTCTTGTTCGGGGCCATCACCAGCGTGGGCCGCTGCACTCGCTCGATCAGCCAGGCCGTGGTGGCCGACTTCCCGGTGCCGGTGGCGCCCAGCAGCACGATGTCCTGCTCACCCGCGAGCAGCCGCCGTTCGAGCTCCGCGATCGCCGCGGGCTGGTCGCCGGCGGGCTGGTGCGGGCTGACCACCTCGAAGCGCCCGCCCTTGCGCGGGATGTCGCCCACCGGGCGGTGCTCGGAGTGGGCGAGCGGGATGTCGATCTCCCCGGCCGCATCTTTGTGCACCTTGGCTGCACTACCCGGGATCTCCGTCGCGAATGCCACGGTATCCAGGGTACGAGCACCCACCGACAAAACCGCTTCTGCCAGGATCGGGGGCGATGATGCACCCGCCGAAGATCGTGACCTTCGACGTCCCCGCACGCATCAGCGTCGACAACAAGGGCTTCGCCCGGGCGGTGCAGGAGTACCGGGTCACCCCGTACGGCCTCTACATGAGCCGGGCGATGGTGGGCCGGCCCAGCGCCCACTGGATCCGGTCGTGGCTCCTGCCGTCGCTGGGCCTGGCCGTCACCGACTTCTCGTGGAACCCGGGGCACGAACGCGACCAGGACTTCTACCTCGACGTCTGTGAGATCGAGCGCGAGGGCGACCGGTGGCGCCTCACCGACCTGTACCTCGACATCGTGCTGCGCACGGGCCGCGACGCGACCGTGATCGACGTCGACGAGTTCGTCGCCGCGGTCGGCGGCGGGCTGCTCGACGCGCGGCGGGCCGAGCACGCGCTGCAGTGCTCGCACGCGGCCGTCGACGGGCTCGCGGCCCACGGCCACGACCTCGACGCGTGGCTCGCCGGCCTCGGCATCGCGCTGACCTGGGGTGCGGGCCCGACCGGCTAGTCGTTCTTCTTCTGGGTCGTGGTGGTGCCCGACCGCACGACCTGGCGCTCTTCGGCGTCGTTGTCGTCGTCGTCGGATTTCTTGGTCGTCGACGTCGCCGGGGTCGACGTCGCGCTGGTCGTCACGGGCGCCGGCGCCGGTGCGGTGGTCTGCTTGCGGGGCGCGGTGGTCGTGGCCTGCGGCACAGCCTTCGCCCGGGTTCGCTTCGCGGTCGTGGTGGGCGTCGGCTCGGCCGGGGCGGTGGTGGTCTCCGCCGTCGTGGTCGTGGTCGTGGTCGTGGTCGTCGACGACGGTGCCGCGACCGGGGCCGCGACGGGCGCCACGTCCGCGACCGGCGCGGGCTCCCCGACCTGGGTAACGGCCGTGACGCCGCCGAGGGCACCGACGGTCAGCACGGCGGCGGCCGCGGCGGTGCTCGCCCGGGCCGTCCGACCCGCCTGGCGGATCACCGAGTCGACCGGGGGCAGTTCGACCGCCTCGGTCAGCTCGTCGTCCAGGGCCCGCAGCTCGCGGCTGACCCACTGCACATCGACACTCATCACGAATCCCTCGGCGGGGCACCGGTACGTCGCGTTCGCGCTCCGCTCACCAGCGGCCACCATGTCCGTACGGCCCGATCGGGACCGGTGTAGCCGGCGCGACGTCGGACAGGGCGTCGCCCACCACGCGGCGCCCGCGGGACAGGCGCGCGGCGACGGTGCCCGGCGGGACCTGCTCCAGAATCGCGACCTCGACGACCGACACGCCCGCCATGTCGACCAGGACGACCGCACGGCGCTCGGGGTCGGGCAGCCGACCGAGCGCGGCGAGCGCGGCGCGGGTGCGGGGCTCACCGCCCTCCACCAGCGCACCGCGACGGCGACCGGGCGCGATGCGGGCGGCGACGCGCCGCCAGCTGCGCATCGTGGAGCGGACGGCCACCCGCCGCACCCACCCGGTGGGATCGGCCGACGACCCGACGTCCGCCCACCGCCGCCAGGCGCGGGAGTAAGCCTCGCGGACGACGTCGTGGGCCTCGGCCGGGTTGAGCGTGATCGCGTAGAGCTGGGCGACGAGGCGCTGGTAGTTGGCCTCGAAGTGGGCACCGAAATCGGCGCGCAGCTCGTCCGGCCGCAGCGGCGGCCGCTCGAGCTCGGTCTCGTCCGCGGCGGCCGGAACGGCGTCGACCTGCGTCATCTCTGCGATCGAGGGATCGAGCGACGTGACCTCCGTGTCGCCGTCGGTCGGGGAGGACAGCTCGGCGGGGACGTCGTCGCCGGGATCGGCCCGGTGGTCGGTCAGCACGCTCACCCCTTCGTCCTCCCGTTCGTCGTTCGACCCTACTCCTGCACCTGTACGCCCCCGGACGGTCGCAGACCGTCACCGAAACCTGAGCACTTCGGCCCGGTGACGTCGACCGGAGGATCGACGGGGGGCGGCGGACCGTGTCGCAACTCCATCGAGTGACGAGACCCCGGCGTTACCAAGCCGGGCGGGTCATGCACGTCACGGGTCGTTCGGGTCACGTCTACTCGTCCAACGACGGTGTCCACCCCGACGATGCGGCCCATTCCTCCGCCCGGGTGAACGAGGTCGACGAACTCGTGGGCCGGTCGCCGTACTCCGCCCGGGACGCACCGTCGGCACGCAGCCAGTCGCGCCACAGCAGCGTCGCCCGCCACGCGGGGGAACCCGCCGGCCGCAGCACCACCCGCACCGGACGGCCGGGGTCGGCCCCGCCGTGCCACCACTCCCCCGCCGACGTCCCGCCGTCGACCCGGGGGAAGCCGGCCGCGTCGAGCCCGGTCCGCACCGTGTCGATCGTTGCCGGATCGACGCCGACCTGGAGGTCCAGCACGTCGACGGCGGGCAGCCCGGGTACGGCCGTCGGACCCACGTGGGCGCCATGGGCTCCCCGGCCGGCCGCGCGGGCGACCCGGGAGGCGAGCCGGGCACCGTCCACGGCCCACCGGGGGTCCGCCTCGACCGGCCTTCCGGACGGCGCCGGTACCGGGCGGCGGGCCCGCAGGTTGGCCTCGAAGGGCACGAGTCGGCCGTGCCACAGGTCGTCGACGGCCGCGCGCAGCGCCTCGGGCGACCCACCGTTGTCGAGGACGACGTCGGCGGCGGCACGGCGCGCGTCGTCGGACGCCTGTGCGGCGATCCGGGCCCGGGCGTCCGCCTCTGCCATGCCCCGCGCGTCGACGAGGCGGCGCACCCGCACCTCCGGGTCGGCGTCCACCACCACGACCAGCGCGAACGCCGCGGGAGAGCCGGTCTCGACGAGCAACGGGACGTCCTGCACCACGATCGCGTCGCCGGCCGCGGCCGCCACGAGTTCCTCGGTGCGTTCGCGCACGCGCGGGTGCACGATCGCGTTCAGCCGGGCGCGGGCCTCCGGGTCGCCGAACACGACCGCTGCCAGCGCGGGCCGCTCGAGACTGCCGTCAGGGGCGAGCACCCCGGTCCCGAAGGTGGCGACGATCTCGCCGAGGCCGGTCGTGCCCGGGGCGACCACGTCGCGGGCCAGCACGTCCGAGTCGACGAGCACCGCACCCCGCTCCGCGAACCGGCGCGCGGCCGTCGACTTGCCGGACCCGATGCCCCCGGTGAGCCCCACCCGTAGCATCCGGCGACCCTACCGGGGCCTCCCCGAGCCGCCCGGCGTCAGCCGGCTGCCGGCGGCCCGGCCGCGGGGGGCGGGGCCGCGGGCGGTGCCGCGCCGGCGGCGACCGCGGGCAGCACCCGCAGGGCGACGTCGACGAGCGTGTCGGCGGCGGAGAGGTCGCGGATCCGCACCGGCTGGGGCAGGACGAAGGTGAGCGTCTCCGCCCCGTTCGCCACCAGGAGCACCGCGTCCGTCGGGCGCTCGACGAGCACCCCCTTCGCGTTTCCGAGCGCGACGTCGCGGTGCGGGCCGTCTTCGACGGCCGCGTTCGTCCGCCACTGCTTGGTGGCCGCGTCCACGTCGGTGTAGGCGCTCACGTTCACGTCGAGCAGGTCGCCCTTGGCTGCACCGGTGCGGGTGTACGAGCAGCTCAGCCGCTCGGTACGGCCGACGGCCGGGGCCGGGGTGCCGATCGTCGTGCGCACCGACACCGAGTCGAGCGGCAGCCCGAAGAGAGCGCCGAGGTCGTTGCCGCCGAGGAGGCGTACGCAGTCGTCCGGCAACCGCCCCTGGTCCGCCACCCCGGTCACGGACGCCGCGGCCGTCGGCGTGGAGGCGAACGTGGGCACGGGAAGGGCCCCCGGCTCCCCGGCCGCGCTGCCACACGACGTCAGCGCGAGCACCGCCGCGCCCGCCCCGAGACGACTCCAGATTCCCCCACCACGCATACCGCGCGCCAGGATCCCACTCCCGCGGATCACCGTGTCGCCGGCCCCACTCGCGTCGATTCGCCTGCTCCGCGCGGTCTCGCCCCACGCGGTTCGTACAACCTTCAAGCCCCGACCCCCCGGTGCGGCACCCACTCCTGCACGACATCGAAAGTAGGGGGATCCACATGATCGAATACGGCGGCAGGCCGAATCGGTGACCGACCGCAGCCGAACTGTGACCGCCGGGATGACCCCTGCCGTACACCTGATCACCCGGACACGGAGACGGCCCCGGTGACCGAGTGGTCACCGGGGCCGTCAGCCGTACAGAGCTGTCAGTCTCCCATCGGGACGCGCCCGACCGGGAACCGTTCGATCAGGCGCCGCCCGACAGCTTCTCCCGCAGTGCTGCGAGCTGCTCGTCGCTGGCCAGCGATCCGCCGCTCTCCGCGGGCGCGTCGCCGCCCTGCGAGGAGTAGTTGGTGGCGGCGCCGCCACCCTCTGCTGCCTCCACGTCGGCCTCGGCGGCCTTGCGGATCTGGGCGATGTGCTGCTCGTAGCGCGAGTGGGCCTCGGCGTACTCCTTCTCCCACGTCTCGCGCTGCGCCTCGAAGCCTTCCTTCCACTCGCCGGAGTCGACGTCGAAGCCCTCGGGGTAGATGTAGTTTCCCTGGTCGTCGTACTCCGCGGCCATGCCGTAGCGGGTGGGGTCGAACTCCGTGTCGACCGTCATGCCCTCGTTCGCCTGCTTGAGCGAGAGCGAGATACGGCGCCGGTCCAGGTCGATGTCGATGACCTTGACCATCGCGTCGTCGCCGACCTGCACGACCTGCTCCGGGATCTCCACGTGGCGCTCGGCCAGCTCGGAGATGTGCACCAGGCCCTCGATGCCCTCCTCGACGCGGACGAACGCGCCGAACGGCACCAGCTTGGTGACCTTGCCCGGAACGATCTGACCGATCGCGTGCGTCCGGGCGTACAGGCGCCACGGGTCCTCCTGCGTCGCCTTCAGCGACAGGGAGACGCGCTCGCGGTCCAGGTCGACGTCGAGGACCTCGACGGTGACCTCCTGGCCCACCTCGACGACCTCGCTCGGGTGGTCGATGTGCTTCCACGACAGCTCGGAGACGTGGACCAGACCGTCCACCCCGCCGAGGTCGACGAAGGCACCGAAGTTGACCACCGAGGAGACGACACCCTTGCGGACCTGGCCACGGGCGAGCTGGTTGAGGAACTCGCTGCGGACCTCGGACTGGGTCTGCTCCAGCCAGGCGCGACGGGACAGGACCACGTTGTTGCGGTTCTTGTCCAGCTCGATGATCTTGGCCTCGATCTTGCGGCCGACGTACGGCTGCAAGTCGCGCACGCGGCGCATCTCGACCAGCGACGCGGGCAGGAAGCCGCGCAGGCCGATGTCGAGGATCAGGCCGCCCTTGACGACCTCGATGACCGTGCCCTCGACGGGCTCGTCGGCCTCCTTGAGAGCCTCGATCGTGCCCCAGGCGCGCTCGTACTGAGCGCGCTTCTTGGACAGGATCAGACGGCCCTCCTTGTCCTCCTTCTGGAGAACAAGGGCCTCGACGTACTCGCCGACCGACACGACCTCTGCGGGGTCGACATCGTGCTTGATGGAGAGTTCGCGGGAGGGGATGACCCCCTCCGTCTTGTAGCCGATGTCGAGCAGGACCTCGTCGCGGTCGACCTTGACGATCGTGCCCTCGACGATGTCGCCATCGTTGAAGTACTTGATCGTCTTGTCGATGGCGGCGAGGAAGTCCTCCTCCGACCCGATGTCGTTGATGGCGACCTGGGGCGTGGTCGAGGCGGTGGAGGAAAAGGTGGTGTCGGTGGACATGTAGTGGGGTGCTCCGGTAGTGGATGGGGGGTTGATGCCGTGATGCAGGACTGGCTGTGACGTGGTGCTGTCACCTGTTCGTTATCGAGAACGCGCGTGAGCACGTGTGGACTTCCGGTGCAGCGTGGCGCACAGCAGGACGACCGTCTGCGAGCAGGCGCCACGTTGACCACAGTGCGTGGATGATGCTACGCGGCCCGGTGTGGCCAGGGCAACGCGGCCCCGCCTCCGAACAGGGGTGATACAGGGGCACGATGGCCGCGTGGACGGTCGAGAGTCGGCGGTGGGCCCGAGCGCCGAGCAGCTGCTCGGTACCGCGGCCGTCGCGCGTCGACCGGTCGGGTCCGGCGAGTCGCAGCGGGCGAGCCGCGCGTGGTGGGACGCCGACGCCGACGACTACCTGACCGAGCACGGCGCGGACATCGGCGACGTCGACTTCGTCTGGTGCCCCGAGGGTCTGCGCGAGGCCGACGCGCACCTCCTGGGCGACCCCGCGGACCTCGCCGGGCGCCGCGTGCTGGAGGTGGGCTGCGGCTCCGCCCCGTGCACACGCTGGCTCGCGACCCAGGGGGCGCGGCCGGTGGGCCTCGATCTCTCGGGCGGGATGTTGCGACACGCTGACCGGATCAACGCGGCGACGGGTGTCGTTGTTCCTCTCGTACAGGCCGGTGCCGAGCGCCTGCCCTTCGCCGACGGCACGTTCGACCTGGCCTGTTCGGCGTTCGGGGCGGTGCCGTTCGTGGCCGAGCCGGAGCGGGTGATGCGCGAGGTCGCCCGCGTGCTGCGGCCCGGCGGGCGGTGGGTGTTCGCGGTGAACCACCCGATGCGCTGGATGTTCTCCGACGACCCGGGCCCGGACGGGCTCACCGTCACCCAGTCGTACTTCGACCGCACGCCGTACGTCGAGATCGACGCCGCGGGGGTGCCGACGTACGTCGAGCACCACCGGACGCTCGGCGACCGGATCCGCGACGTCGTCGCGGCCGGTCTCGTGCTGGACGACCTGGTCGAGCCCGAGTGGCCGGAGGGGCGCGAGACCGTGTGGGGCCAGTGGTCGCCGCTCCGTGGGGCCCTGTTCCCGGGTACGGCGATCTTCGTCTGCCGCCGGCCGTAGCCGCCCCTCCCCTACGGAGGATCGGGATACGGTGCACGTGTGTCGATCGATCCGGCTCCCGACTCCGTGACCTCCGTGCCCGGCGCCGCCGACGGGCCCTTCACCGTCCCCGAGCACCTGCGCGCCGAGCAGCTCCAGGAGCGGATGGGGATCGAGCTCCTGGAGTGGTCGCGGGAGCAGGTGGTCGGCCGGATGCCGGTGACGGGCAACCGGCAGCCCTACGGGCTGCTGCACGGCGGCGCGAGTGCCGTCCTCGCCGAGACGCTGGGCTCCGTGCTCGCGGCGATGCACGTGCTGCCCGAGCGCACCCCCGTCGGCCTCGAGCTCAGCTGCACCCACCACCGCGCCGCCGTCGGCGGCTGGGTGACGGGCACCGCCCGGCCCGTGCACGTCGGCCGCAGCACCTCCACGAGCGAGATCGTGCTCGTCGACGACCGCGGCCGCCGGACCTGCACCGCCCGGTTGACCTGCCTGCACCGCGACACCCCGGCCGCGCCGCCGGCGTGATCGCCGTTCCGGCGGCGGAACGCGACGCCGACGTCGGATCCGTCGACGGACCCGCGATCACCCACCGACGGGAAGACGCGCCGAGCGGACCGGCTCGGCGCGGGGCCGACCGGCCCGGAACACGGCGAGCGGTTCGACCTCGCCACCGCCACCGGCGCGGACCCGCTGCCGGACGCGGTCTGCGGTGGCGGGGCAGTCGATGAGCTGGCTGAGCGGGTGCACGGCGAGGCCGTGTCGGGCCAGCACGAGCCAGGTCCGCAGCAGCCGTCGCCCGGCCGCCACCCGGTCCTCCTCCGCCCGGCCGGTCAGCACGAGCACGCTGCCGTCGCCGCGGAGCAGCCCCCGGCCGGACGCCGCGAGCAGCGCGGGCACCCCGAGCCGGCAGGTCACCGCGAGGCTGCGCAGCGCCGCGTCGAGGAGCCGCGCCTCGACCCGCGACAGCGCGAGTGCGCGGTCGGTGAGCCCGTCGCGGTCGTAGCGGGGGTGGCCAGGACGCAGCCGCAGCCACTCCCGCAGCTCGTCCACGGAGCCCCGCGTGCCGAACATCCACCGGTCCGCCGCCGCCAGGTCGGCCGCCAGCTCCTGCGCGGGCAGGTGCACCAGGCCGGATTCCAGGTCGGCGAGGACGTCCTGCGGCACCGGCCCGGGGACGTACGACCCCCGGGCGACCCTGCGGCCGTCGAGATCGGCCGCCGAGAACACCGTGCGGTACACCGCGTCCACCGCGACCAGCCGCACGGCGCGCGGGCCGTCGGACACCGCGTCGACCGCCAGCCCCGCGTCCGCCGCGACGACCAGGCAGCTCTCGACGAAAGCCCCGAGGCCCAGCTCCAGGTCGCGGCCCGTGGGATCCGACACGGGCAGTGACCGGGCCGGGTCGACACCGATCCGCACCTCGTCCGCGGCGTACGAGAGCAGCCACGGCTGCGTGTTGTGCGCGCTGGGCGCCCGCCGGAACACCGCCTCCCGCGCCCGCAGCTCCTCGACCCACGTCATCGCTCTCCCTCGCTGCGCTCGGTCGGCACTGACCGAGGCGCTGTGACACTGGTTCGCTCGCTCCGCTCCCTCACAGACGCTCGTAGAACGCGTGCCCGTGCAGCGGCCGCCCGCCGGCCCGCCGGTACTGCGCCGCCGAGGCCGGGTTGCTCCGCTCGACGAAGGTGCTGCGCAGGCTCCGGTAGCCACCGTCGCGCAGGCCGCGGTGCAGCTCGCGCGAGAGCAGCGTCAGGTAGCCCTGGCCCTGCTCCTCCGGCACCGTCCCCTTGATCACGAGGACGGCGTCGCGCCGGGGCCGGCGGCGGGTGGCGAGCAGCCGAAGCCGGTTCACCATCCCGAGCCGGCCGCCGACAGCCATGAGGAACTCCGAGATGTCGGGCACCACGACCACGAACGCGACCGGGCGCCCGGCCTTCTCCAGCCACAGCAGCAGGCGTTCGTCGAGCAGGAAGGCCAGCCCGTCCGTCTGCGCGACGAGCTTCTCCGCCGATATCGGGGTGTAGTAGCCCAGCTGCGCGAAGCTCGCGTTCAGCATCTCCCGCAGGATCGGCAACTGTGCCGCGAAGCCGCGCCGGGACCCGTGCCGGACGACCAGCTGCTCGGCCGCGATCCGCGCGTCGTCGAACCGGAAGCCCGCGTCCGACCCGTCGACGTCGACGATCCACGTGTCGCCCTCGAAGCGGCGGGTGAAGCCGTGCCGTTCGTAGGCTTGCGGGTAGTAGGCCGGATTCCAGGCCGAGTCGACGAACCCGCGCTCGGTGAATCCGGAGGTGATCACACCGCCCGTCTCGTTCGGCAGGAGGGCCACCGGGCCGAACAGCGGCAGCCCGCTCGCCCGGGCCGCGATCGCGTCGACGATCGCGGCGAACACGGTGTCGTCGTCGACGAACTCGGTGTGGCCGAACAGCTGGTGCGGACCGCTCTTCGCGTCGAACCCGGCGTCGCGGTGCACGCTCGTGCGACCGACGACCGTGCCCTCGCCGTCGCGGACCAGCAGCAGCTCGGCGGTACGGGCGTGTCCCGCGATCACCGACGACAGGAGCGGCACGTACCGGTCGCGCGGGTGCAGGCGCAGCGGCAGGTCGCAGAACGCCCGCAGGTCCGCCTTCGACGCGACCGGCGCGACCCGCACCGGCCCGACGGCGGTCGTCACCGGCCCGCCGACCGGCGATGCACCGGCGGCCCCTCGGTCTCGCGTGCGAGCGGGGTGAAGGTCGGGATGTGGCCCATCGAGCCGTCCTCCGCCCGCCAGCGACCGTTCGAGTAGCCCTCCGGCTGGGCGTCGAAGATGCGGATGAACCCCGAGTGCGCCCGCTTCGTGCCGTCGTCGGTCAGCCAGCACATGAGCTCGCGGTGTTCCTTGCTGCGGGCGAACTTCAGCAGCGCGTCGCGGTCCTCGAAGAACGCGATCGTGCCGAGCGTGAGCGGCCACTCGTAGTACGTCTTGTGCCAGCGGTAGCTGCGCATGCGCGTCATCTGTGCGAGCATCCGCCGCCACGGCCGGTACAGCATCACCAACGTCCACGGCGTGGCGTAGCGGGTGCCGCCGATGAACATGGCCCCGGCCTGCGCCTGCGGCGGCCCCGCCGAGAAGTCCGACGTCCGGCTCACGAAGCCGCCCCCTTCACGACTGCGGTGTCCACAGACGTTCGCCGGGTCCTCGCGGGCCCAGGCGGCGCCTCGCGGCGTTGTCGTCGCCGCCGATACCCCGGTATCGGCGGCTCCTCCGCCTTGCGATGCATCCACCTGCATCCCGCGATCACCCCGACAACGTTCATGGACACCGCACTAGGTACACATTCTTGATCTTCGGGTCCGTGCCGGTGAACGGGCCGGTGCCCAGGTCGTGCACCTGCACCCGCAGGTCGCCCGCCGACGGGTCTTCCGCCAGCGACTCGGCGAAGTCGCGGCTGACGGCCGCGAGGTGCGCGAGCACCCCCGCGCGGGCCCGCTCCGCGAGCACCACCCGCTCGTCCGGCGCCGGGGCGGCGTCGGCGCGCAGCTGCAGGTGGACGACCGGCCGCGACTCCAGGTCCGCCTGCTCCTGCATCTCGAGGCAGAAGCTCTGCAGCAACGGGGCCAGTACGTCGTCGGCGTACAGGCCGTACTCGACGTCCTGCGGGTAGATGTTGGCCCCCATGTACGAGATCGTGCTGTCGCGGCGCCCGAACAGGAACAGCAGGGGAAGCCGCATCCTGTCGGCCCGCCACGCCCGCTCGGCGTCGGCCCGCACTGCGGCCGGGATCGCGGCCATCACCTCGGGGAACGACCGCAGCCGCCCCTCGTCGCCGACGTTGTAGCGCAGCTTCGGTGTGAGGACCGCCGTGGAGTTGATCGTGCAGAGCAGCTCGCCCACCGGTGTCGTCTCCAGGTACGTCTCCAGCGGGTTGTACTGGAAGACCATCGGCAACCGGTGCTCGTGCGGCCCGAGGAGGGCGGCGCGCAGCGCGGCGTCCGTCCGCAGCCGGCGGCGGACCCAGACGCTGAAGTCGGTCTCGCCCGCCATCCCGATCGTGAGGTCGCTCGCGCCGTAGCCGGAGCGGACCTTGACGAACCGCTCCTCCAGGTAGTCGCGCAGCGCCTCGGTCATCCCCTCGCCCCCGACCAGGCCGCTGATCCGGTACCGGTCCCAGGGGAAGCCCTCGGCGTCGAGCAGGTCGCGCAGGTGTTTGAGGAAGGGCGGGTACGCCGTGACGATGTAGTCGAAGCCCGGCCCGAAGTGCTGCAGCGTGTCGACGATCTTGCGCAGATCCGGGCCGGTGTTCTTCACCATCGCCACCTGCGCCATCGCGATGCCGGTGTTCGTGCCCGTGGCCCAGGCGCCCATGGAGTACGCATTGATCACGAACCGGCGCGGCGACGGGAACACCATCGTCGTGAACCCGGCCAGGTTCTTGTGCACGGACCGCAGCTCCCGCCGGCTGCGGACCCAGTTGAACGGCTGCCCGGACGATCCCGACGACTCGTCGACGACGCTGCCGACCACCGCGAGCTCACCACCCCGGCAGCGCTGCTCCTCCGGGTAGGCCGTGACGTAGCCCTGCTTGTCCGTGGGCGGGTAGGACTCCAGCCGGAACCAGCGGAACCCCCAGCCGCTGCGGTGCAGGAAGTCGCGGTACGCGGGCACCTCGAGCCAGGCGAACTGGCAGGTCATCCAGGCGTGCAGGCGCGCGAACCGGCCCATCCACGGCCGGTAGTTGCGGGCCATCAGCCGCCAGACGGCGGGGTGCGCCCGGTAGAGGGTGTAGAGCCCGGTCAACGCGACGCTGGCGACCCGCAGCGTCCACTGGCGCAGGAAGGTCATCATGAGGCGGAGACTAGAAGGTCGAACACAAGTTACTCACGGGTACTGACACCACCCCTGCGACGCAGCTCCGCCGCCGCCAGGCTCGCCGGCTCCCGAGCCCGGCCGCCGGCTGGGTCGAGGGGCTTCGCCTGACGGCGGCGTTCAGCTCCCCACGCCCTCGCCCAGGTAGGCCTCCTGCACGCGCGGGTCGGCCAGCAGCTCGCGCCCGGTGCCCGACAGCGTCGTCCGTCCCAGGTCGATGACGTAGGCACTGTCCGACAGCGCCAGCGCCGAGAGCGCGTTCTGCTCGACGAGCAGGATCGTGGTGCCCTCGGCCTGCAGCTCCTTGATCGTCGAGAAGATCTTCTGTGTCATGATCGGCGAGAGCCCCATCGACGGCTCGTCCAGCATGAGCACCGACGGCCGCGACATCATCGCTCGGCCGATGGCCAGCATCTGCTGCTCGCCGCCGGAGAACAGGCCCGCCTTGTTGGTGCGCCTCTCCCCCAGTACCGGGAAGAGCTCGTAGACGTGGTCGATGTCCTTGCGGATCTCGGCGTCGTCGTTTCGCGTGTAGGCGCCCAGCCGCAGGTTCTCCTCCACGGTCATCCGCGCGAAGAGCTTGCGACCCTCGGGACTGTGCGCGATCCCCTTCGAGAGGATGGCGTGCGCAGGCAGCCGGTGGATCGGCTCCCCGTCGAGCAGCACCTCGCCGGACACGGCACGCAGCAGGCCCGAGATGGTGCGCAGCGTGGTGGTCTTCCCCGCCCCGTTGCTGCCGATCAGGCTGACGATCTGGCCCTTCTCCACCTTGAAGGAGACGCCGCGCACGGCCTGGATCGCCCCGTAGGCGACGACCAGGTCGCGGACCTCGAGATAGCTCACGGGGTGTCCTCTTTCCGGTGCGCGCCCCCCGGCGCCTCGCCGTCGGTGGCGCCGTGGAGCTGCGCCTCGACCTCCTCCGGCGGGGCCCCGAGGTAGGCCTCGACCACGCGGGGGTCGCCGCGCACCTCGTCCGGGCTCCCTGCCACGAGCAGCTCGCCCTGGACGAGCACGAGGACCCGGTCGCAGAGGGTGAAGATGAACTTGGTGTCGTGCTCGATGACGACGACCGAGATGCCGAGGTCCCGGATGGCGAAGATGAGCCGGCGGGTGCCCTCGGTCTCCTGGGCGTTCATCCCGGCGGTGGGTTCGTCGAGCAGCAGCACCGCCGGGTCCGTCGCCAGTGCGCGGGCGATCTCGAGCCGCCGCTGGTCGCCGTAGGGCAGGTTGCGGGCCAGCTCGTCGGAGAACCGACTCAGCCCGACGAACTCGAGCAGCTCCTGCGTGCGCTCGCGTGCCTCGGCCTCGCTGCGCTTGAACTTCGGGCCGTGGAGCAGCGACGCCAGTGGCCCCTGCTTCATCCGCACGTGCCGCCCGACGAGGACGTTCTCCTCGGCGGTCATGCTCGGGAACAGCCGGATGTTCTGGAACGTCCGCGCCACGCCCTTCTCCGTGACCAGCGCGGGGTCCTGCGGGAGCCGCTCGCCGCGCAGGGCCACCGTGCCCGACGTCGGCGCGTACAGGCCGGTCAGGCAGTTGAACAGGGTGGTCTTGCCCGCCCCGTTCGGCCCGATGAGCCCGATGATCTGACCCTCGTCCAGGTCGAACGACACGTCGTTCAGCGCGCGTAGACCACCGAACTGCATCGTGACGCCGCTCGCCGCGAGGATCGGCCTCCCGCCGGTGCGATCCGGCGTCTCCGCGGTCACCGGGGCGTTCACGCCGGCACCTCCGTCCGGGTCGCCGGCGTGCCGCCGGGCGGAGGCTCGTCCGCGGGGTCGTGGGCCAGCTCGGCCCGCCGGTGCCGGTCCGGCACGAGCCCCTGCGGGCGGAACCGCATGATGAAGACGAGTGCGAGACCGAACAGCAGCAGCCGATAGTCGGCGAACTCGCGCAGCTTCTCGGGCAGCACGAACAACAGCGACGCGCCCAGCACCGCACCGGGCACTGTCCCCATCCCGCCGAGGATGACCGCCGCGAGCAGCGTCACCGACTCCAGGAAGCGGAAGCTCTCGTACGACACCGTGCCGGTCTTGTGTGCGAAGAACGCCCCGGCGAAACCGGCGAGCGTGGCGCCGCAGAGGAACGCCATGATCTTGATCGGGCCGGTGCGGATGCCCATGGCCCGCGCCGCGTCCTCGTCCTCGCGGATCGCGATCCACGCCCGCCCGAGCCGCGACTCCTTGAGGTGGCTGAACACCAGCATCACCAGCGCCACGAGGAGCACGATGAGCACGTAGTACAGGACGCCCGCCGGGAGCTGGATCCCGCCGACCACGATCCGGTCGGAGAACCGCGTGCCGAACAGCTCCACCTGCGGGATGCCGGGAATGGCGTTCGAACCACCAGTGAGTCCGAAGATGTTGTTCTGCGCGGTGCGCACGAAGATCTCGCCGAAGGCGAGCGTGACGATCGCGAGGTAGTCGCCGCGCACCCGCAGCGTCGGCGAGCCGACCACGGCGCCGAACAGCCCGGCGACGATCGCGGAGATCACCATGACCAGGGCGAACGGCAGGTGCACGTCGAACTTCGCGGCGGCCGCGCCGGACAGGTTCGCCGCGGTGAAGGCCCCGATGCCGAGGAAGGCCACGTAGCCCAGGTCGAGCAGGCCTGCCAGGCCGACGACGATGTTGAGCCCGATCGCGGTGGCGGCGTACACGCCGATGTTCGCCGCGACCGTCATCCAGTACTCGTTGCCGGCCGCCGTGAGCGGGAGGGCCAGCGCCACGACCAGCAGCACGACGACGCTGAACACCCGGTGCCGTTCCGCCAGCGCGGCCACCCAGTTCAGCAGGCCAGAGGCGGAGAGCGCGGCGAGCAGGCCGCCCAGCGCGCCGAGGAACGACAGGAACACCGCGCCGGAGTACGGGTTCGCCGCGCCTCCCGTGCCACCGGCGGTCAGCACCGCGGCGACCAGGAACAGCAGCAGCAGGTAGGCGACGACGAGAGCGCCCCGCTCGGCCCACGGGTTGAGCCGCCACCGCCACTCCGGGCGCCGCTCGATGCCACCCGCCGTGGCCCCGAGCACGATCAGCACCCCGCCGAGCAGCGCCACGATCGCCCCGAAGGCCACGGCACCGCCCGCAGCCGTGATCGCGCCGAGGCCACCGCCCTCGACCGTGATGTACAGGCCGTTGAGGATGCTGACCGCGACGACGCCCCAGCCGACTCCGCGCAGGATCCGACCGCGGCCGGGCACGCGGACGAGGGCCAGGACGATCGCGGCGATCCCGAAGATCAGCAGGTGCAGGCGGAACCCGGTCACCCCGAACGGGACCGTGAAGAACTGCAGCGTCGCCTGCTCCGGGTAGCGGCCCTCGTTGAGCACGAAGGTCGCCCACGGCAGGTACGTGCCGATGATGGTGAGCACGCCGCCGGCCACCCGGGCCGCCGTCGCGTGCGGGGCCAGGGGCGCCGCCATGCGGTGCAGCCGGCCGGAGGGTGCCGGAATCGGGCTGTTCGACTTGGCTCCGGCCGGGCTGGTCGTCGTGGTCATGCCCGCACCCTCTCCGACTCGCCGAAGAAGCCCTGCGGCCGGAACACCAGTACCGCGATGAGCACGACGAAGATCCAGACGTAGTCGTAGGCGGTGCCACCGGGCAGGTACTGCCCGCCGAGGGCCTTCACGAGCCCGATCACGATACCGCCGACCACCGCACCCTTGAGGTTGCCGATGCCGCCGAGGACCGCCGCGGTGAACGCGAAGATGCCGTTCTGGAAGCCCATGTCGATGTTGATGAAGCCGAGGTCCGTCCCGTACATGACCCCTCCGACCCCGGCGAGCGCCGCGCCGAGCGCGAACGTCAGCACGATCACGCGGTCGGTGTCGACGCCCATCAGCCGGGCGGTGTCGGGGTCCTGCGACACCGCACGCATCGCCCGGCCCATCCGCGTGTTGTTGACGAACGTCGTCAGGACCGCGGCCAGGACCAGCGACAGCACGATGATCAGCAGGCCGGTCCACCGCAGCGGAACCGTGCCGCCGGGGACCGGGATCTCCCAGGTGCCCGCCACGAACACCTTCGGGAACGGCAGGGCGGCCGTCGCGCCGGGGTAGAAGTTGCGGACCAGTTCCTGCAGCGCCACGGAGACGCCCAGTGCGGTGATCAGGGGCGCGAGCCGGGGGGCACCGCGCAGCGGACGGTAGGCGAACCGCTCCATGAGCACGGCGACCCCGGTGGAGATCGCCGCGCCGGCGATCAGCAGGAGGGGGAGCGCGAGGTACCACTGCTGCTGGACGAAGGTCGGCAGCAGATAGGTGAACATGGCCAGACCGCCGTAGGCGCCGACCATGAAGATCTCACCGTGGGCGAAGTTGATCAGCTGGATGATCCCGTACACCATCGTGTAGCCGAGCGCGATCAGGCCGATCAGCGAGCCGAGGATGAGCCCGTTGACGATCTGCGACAGGAACGTGGACAGCAAGTGGTCCCCTCCCTCGATCCGATGCGGGGCGTCCGCCCCGCACGGAGTGCCGGGCGGACGCGTCGTGGCCGGATCGGTTACAGACCGGGCGGGGGCGGCTGTTGACCGCCCCCGCCGGAGTCCTTGTGGTGGTTCTCGCGAACCGTGACGTCAGGGCTGGTAGCTGCCCGTCGAGCCCTCGATCGGCTCGAAGTTGTCACCCTTGACCGTGTAGACGGTGAGCACCTTGTTCGTGGTGTCGCCGTACTGGTCGAACGAGACGGGGCCGCCCGCTCCCTGCAGGTTCGTCGCCTGCACGTTGCTGACCACCGTCTTGCGGGTGTCCTCGCTCCAGGTACCGCCCTGCACGGCCTTCGCCAGAGCGTCGATGATCACGTTGGTGGCGTCGTAGGTGAACGCGCCGTAGGCACCGAACGGCTCCGCGTAGTTCGCCGCCTGGTAGTCGGCGATGAACTGCTTGGCGCTGGGCAGCGACTCCGCCGGGGCGCCGACGTTCGTCGCCAGGTCACCCGCGCGACCGCCGAGCGCGACGAACTGCTTGTCGACGAGACCGTCGCCACCCATCAGCGGGATGTTGAGGCCTGCGCCTGCCAGCTGCGCGGACAGCGGACCACCCGCCGGGTACTCGCCGCCGTAGTAGACCGCGTCCGGGTTCTGCGGGCGGATCTTGGCGAGCACGCCGGAGAAGTCGGTGTCCTTCTCGCCGACCTTCTCGCGCGCGACCACGTTCGCGCCGAGCTTGGTCGCCTCCTGGGCGAACTGCTCGGCCAGGCCTGCGCCGTAGGTCTTGCCGTCGTCGATCACGGCGATGTTCTTCTTGCCGGCCTTCTCGACCAGGTACTGGGCGGCGAACGGGCCCTGGATCAGGTCTGTGGTGGCCACCCGGAAGTAGCTCGGGAACGGCCGGCTCGGCGACGTGGTGGCGTTCTCGCCCAGCGTCAGCGTCGGGTTCGTGTTCGCCGGCGAGATCTGGACGATGCTGCGGTCCGCCAGGATCGGCTGGACCGTCTGCGCCGTCGAGGAGTTCAGCGTGCCGACCACGCCGACGACGTTCGGGTCCGAGGCGAGCTTCGTGGCCGCCTGTCCCGCGACCTGCGGGGTCGCCTGGTCGTCTTCCGCCTGGAAGGCGAGCGCGTAGCCCGGGACGGCGCACTTCTGGTTGGCCTGGTCGACCGCCAGGTCCGCGGAGTGGCTCATGCCCAGACCAAGGGCAGAGAGGCCGCCCGACAGCGGAGCCACCATCCCGATGACCAGCGTTCCCTTGCTGGTGTCGCAGGAGCTGCCGCCGGCGGCGCCGCCGGTGCCCTCCTGCCGGTTCGTGCCGCACGCCGTGAGCCCGAGAGCCCCGGCGAGGATCGCGGCGGTGACGATCGTCCGCCTCCGAGTCATGTGCCAGACGTCCTTCCATGGCGTGTGAACGGCATCGGTGGTGTCCGACCTCCGCCGAGACACTCTCTCCTGCCGAGAGCGTGGCGGACGTTAGGCGACACCCCGAGCCGACGCACCACCGCCCCGGCCTCTTTACCGGACCGCAATCCGATTGTCGCCGACAGTGATGAAATAGGAACGGAACGTCCGTGTCCGGCGACGCTGGGTGATCTGTGGACGACGCGGCGACGTCACGCCCGCGGGGTCGCCAACCCCTCGACGACGGCCTCCGCCACGGCCTTCATGGTCGTCCGGCGGTCCATCGCGGTGCGCTGGATCCAACGGAACGCCTCCGGCTCGGTCATCTGCTGGCGGGTCATCAGCAGACCCTTCGCGCGGTCGACGACCTTGCGTGTCTCCAGCCGCTCGCTGAGCGTGGCGACCTCGTCCTCCAGCGCGCGCTTCTCCGCGAACCGCGAGACCGCCAGCTCGATCGCCGGCACCAGCTCGTGGCGGGCGAACGGCTTCACCAGATAGGCCATGGCGCCCGCGTCGCGCGCCTGCTCGATCAGCTCGCGCTGGCTGAACGCCGTCAACATTACCACGGGAGCGATCCGCTCCTCGACGATGCTGGTCGCCGCGGTGATGCCGTCCATCTTCGGCATCTTGATGTCCATGATCACGAGGTCGGGGTGGAGCCGCCGCGCCAGCTCGAGCGCCTGCTCGCCGTCGCCGGCCTCACCCGCGACGACGTAACCCTCTTCGGTGAGCATCTCGGCGAGGTCCATGCGGATCAGCGCCTCGTCCTCGACCACGAGGACCTTCAGTCCGGCGGCGGGGGCGGCGGGGCTCGCGCTGCCGTCGTCCTCGGAAACCTGCTGTGCCACCGGGCAATCTCCTCTGCGGAACGGGTCGGACCGGGAGCCACCAGAGTACCGGGCTATGCTCGACGCCAGTTGTGACACGGCCCCCTGGTGGGCCGAACGGACCAAGCCCCCGTACTCCAACTGGCAGAGAGGGCGCTCTCAAACAGCGCACAGTGTGGGTTCGAATCCCACCGGGGGCACTTTCCGCTCATTATTGTCGGTGGCGACCACGACCATTCCTTCGTGCACCCGAGACTGGTCGACGAAGCCCGCCGCCTCTACGCCGTGGGGCTGACCGCCACGGACGTCGCCCGATCGAATGAGCCTTCCACGAGCGATGGTCGCGCATTGGTGCCGAGGAGACCGCCGACCGCCCGATGTCGAACGGTCCGCGTGTCCGCGGTGCACCGGGTCCCCACTGGACGTGGCGCAGTATGCCTACCTGCTCGGTCAGTACCTGGGAGACGGCCACATGAGGATTGTTGGACGTGTGGGTCGGCCCGAAGACTTGAGCGCCCGTCGACTTTTACTCGAACTTGACCAAACAGCGTGAAATGCTTTGCTCGAAAGGCTCGAATCGGCACGAACTGGACAGCCGAGATTTCCCGACCCCCCGCATTTGGTGTTTCCGCTCCCCCCACCCGCGTCTGCTGACCCACCCCGTTTCCGACGACAGTTCCGCCCGACGGCAGAGGAACTGCCACGGCGAGTCAAGGGGTAGACGATGATCGAAGCCCAGATGTCCCGTCGGGACGTGTTGAAGTTCTCCGCGCTGGGCGCCGCAGTGGTCGCGCTCCCACTGGAGCGGGTCGTGCGCGCCAAGACGGTGAGCCAGATCGCGGCCAGCAAGCTTCCCGCTCCCTACACCCTGCCGTTCGCGGTTCCGCCCGTGGTCGACGGCCGGTCCGGCGGCACCGTCACCCTCGACCAGAAGTTGGCGAAAGCGGGAATCATCCCGGGCTTCCAGACCACGATCTTCGGTTACGCCCTGCCCGGCCAGGCGCCGACCACGCCGGGACCGACGATCCACGCCAAGCGCGGCACACCGCTCACGGTGATGCAGGCCAACAGGCTGCCGGCGGCGCACCCGTTCCTCAACTACGACCCGTGGACCTCGACGCACCTGCACGGCTCGGCGTCGAAGCCGCAGTACGACGGGTACGCCAGCGACATAACCAAGGTCGGCCAGACCAAGCGCTACGTCTACCCGAACAAGCAGGACGCGCGGACGCTCTGGTACCACGACCACGGCGTGCACCACACCGCCGAGAACGCCTACATGGGGCTCGCGGCGCAGTACCACCTGCACGACGACGTCGAGTCCGGCCTCGCCATTCCGAAGTGGTCATGGGACGGCCGTCCGGTGACCGACCAGTACGACCTTCCGCTGGTCCTCGCCGACAAGATGTTCAGCGCGAACGGCGAGTTCCGCTACGACGACGCGGGCCACACCGGCCTGTGGGGTGACGTCGTCCTGGTCAACGGCGTGCCGTGGCCGAACCTCAAGGTCAAGAAGCGGCTCTACCGCTTCCGGGTGCTCAATGCGTCGATCTCCCGCGGCTACCGGCTGCAGATGAGCAACAGCACGCCGATGAGCGTGATCGGCACCGACGGCGGCCTCATGCCCCAGGTGCAGCAGACCACCCAGCTGCGGATCGGCATGGCCGAGCGCTACGAGATCGTCATCGACTTCTCGAAGTACACCCCCGGCACGAAGCTTCAGCTGCTCAACCTGGGCGTGCCCAACTCCACGGACTTCGACAACACCGGCAAGATCATGCAGTTCGAGGTCGTCAACGACGCCTTCGACCCGAAGGACAACGCCCTGCCGACCGGCGGCCTCTACTCCCTCAACCCCAACAAGGAGGTCTGGGACCTCAAGGAGACCGAGATCCAGGGCACGACGAAGATCGAGGTCCTGCGCCAGAACGGCGAGTGGAAGATCCAGAGCACGTCCACGAGCACCGCGAGCAACTCGGGCTCGGGCGGCTCGGGTTCCAGCGGCTCGGGCAAGGGCGGCTCGGGCAAGGGCGGCTCCGGGTCGGGCAGCTCGGGCTCGGGGAGCTCCGGCTCCGGCAACGGCACCACCAAGCTGATGACCTGGGAAGACATCATCGCCTCCAACTACAAGGAGACGGTGGCCAACCCGGCGTCGGGCGACGTGCAGATCTGGGAGATCACGAACAAGTCGGGCGGCTGGTTCCACCCGGTGCACATCCATCTCGTCGACTTCAAGATGCTCACCCGCAACGGCAAGCCCGTGTTCAACTACGAGCAGGGCCCCAAGGACGTCGCCTTCGTGGGCGAGAACGAGACGATCCGGGCGATCATGAAGTTCGGCACGGCCGGCGACCCGACCACGGACGGCCGATACATGATCCACTGCCACAACCTGCCGCACGAGGACCACGACATGATGACGCAGTTCCGCGTCGGCAACGACGTCGACCGCGACCCCGACGCGACCAAGGGGCCGGACGACCCGGCCAACGCGAACTGCAACGACCCGATCAACGCCGACCCGGCGGGCACCACGAAGGACTGAGCGGACGCCTCCGGAGCGGCCGATCGTGCGGGTCGGCCGCTCCGCCCGTTCCATGGGTCCCGGCGGTGCTCCGGGGCCAGCCGTGGCACCGTGGACCGCATGACGGACCAGCGCGACCGCGACGCCGCGGGCCGTGCCCGCAACGCGCGGCCCCGTGACGCGGCGGGCCGCCCCCTGCCCCGCGGTGCCGTCGGTGTGGAGCGGGTGCCCGACGACCTGGTGCTCGGCCCGCAGGAGAGCCTCGACGAGGCCCAGCGGCTGCTCGACGACGGGATGCCGTTCCACGCCCACGAGGTGCTGGAGGCGGCGTGGAAGGCCGCCGAGCCCGCGCAGCGCGAGCTGTGGCGGGGGCTCGCGCAGCTCGCCGTCGGGCTGACCCACCTGCAGCGGGGCAACGCCCGCGGCGCGGTGGCGCTGCTCCGCCGCGGAGCGGAGCACGTGGGTCACTGGCGGGCGGGCTGGACCGGGTCGCCACCGGCGGACCTCGACCTCGACGGCCTGGTCCGGCACGCGGACTCACTGGCCGCCCGGGTGGAACACGAGGGCCCGGCCGTCGCCACCCCGGACGACCTGCGCCCCCGCCTTCGCGTGTGAGAGTCGGTCTCTACCGCGGCATCCGCCGCCACGCCGCCCGCGGCACGTGCCGCATGACGGCGAACAGCGGCCGGAGCACCGACGGCACCCACACTTCACCGGCTCCGCTGCGCAAGGCGCGCACCGTCGCGTCCGCGACCACGTCCGGGGTGCGCGAGAACGGCGCCGGCGTCATGCCCGTCGTCATCCGGCCGATCACGAACCCCGGCCGGACGAGCAGCAGCCGCACTCCGCTGCCGGCCAGAGCATCGGCGAGCCCGGACGCGAAGCCGTCGAGCCCGGCCTTGGCCGACCCGTAGACGTAGTTGGCCCGCCGCACCCGGACACCGGCGACCGAGGAGAACACCACGATCGTCCCGCTCCCCTGGGCCCGCAGCAGCTGAGCGAGGTGGGTGAGCACGGCGACGTGCGCCACGTAGTCGGTGTGCACGACGGCAAGGGCGTGGTCGACGTCGCGCTCGGCCCGCTCCTGGTCGCCGAGGACGCCGAACGCGACGACGACGGTCTCGAGGGGCCCGAAGCGCGCCACGACGTCGTCGAGCACCGCGCGCTGCCCCTGCACATCGTCGGCGTCGAACTCGACCCGGTGCACCGCCGTCGCGCCGGCGTTGCGCAGGCGGCGCTCGGATTCGTCGAGATCGTCGGCGCGGCGGGCGGCGAGCACCACCGGGGCACCGCTGGCGAGCCTGCGCGCCACCGCCAGCCCGATCTCGCTGCGCCCGCCGAGCACCAGGATCGTTCCCTGCACGCCGCGCAGTCTGCCGCGTGTCGTCTCCGCGCAACGCCGAGGGCCTGGCTTCGGGGTCGTGCCCGAGATGATGTTCGCCGTGCGCCGGCCGGACGGCGCGGAACGGGCGTACTACTCGCCGTCGCCCGATGCCGTGAGTCGCTGACGATCGCAAGCGACCGGGTGCAGGCGAAGTACGGCTTCCCCTGTTCCCGCGCTGCGGGCTCCCTGAGCGGGATCGAGCGCGACGCCGCGGGCTTCGCCGGCGGATCGGTCACAGTGACGGGGTTCCGGTACTGATCGTGTGTGCGGACACGGCGTAGTCGCCGTCGGTGTAGGGCTGCCGGTCCCAGGTGGCCCAGCGGTCGGCGAGCGTGAGCCCGGCGGACCTGCACCATCCGTCGTAGGCGTCGAGGTCCGGCCATCCCGGACGCAGCGCGAAGCCGGCGACGAGCACGCCGCCCGGGGCGAGGTGTCGGGCGCAGGCCTCGACGGCTGTGGCCCGTCGATCGGCGGCGATGTAGGGCACGACGTTGCCGGCCAGCACGACGACGTCGAACCGGTCGGGCAGCGCGAGATCGGCGAGATCGGCCACGATCCAGCGCTGGTCGGGCGACTTGGCGCGGGCCGCGGCGATCATGTCGGAGTCGTTGTCGACACCGACGGCGGCGATGCCGCGGTGGGCCAGCTCGACGGCGACACGTCCGGTGCCGCATCCCGCGTCGAGCACCGAGCGGGGGGCGTAGGTCTGCACCAGCCCGACCTCGCCGTGCGGGTCGACCCCCGCCTCGGCGAGGCGCTGCCAGCGGCGCTCGTAGGCGTCGAGGTCGATGTGGCGGCGCCAGGCGGTCCAGTCGGCGGGCAGGGGCTCGGACACGGGGCAAGGGTAGGGCGTGCACGAGCGCTCGGACGGCCGCGGGCGCCGCCGGGATGGCGCAGACGGCTGCCGGCGTTGCACGCGACATGCAGCTGGAGATCTGGTCGGACGTCGTGTGCCCGTGGTGCGCGATCGGCAAGCGGCGGTTCGAGGCGGCACTGGCGCGCTTCGCCCACCGCGACGAGGTGACGGTGCGGTGGCGCAGCTTCGAACTCGACCCGAGCGCGCCCGCCGAGCGCACGGTCGACAACGTCGAGCACCTCGCCGCGAAGTACGGGATGTCGCGCGGGGAGGCCGAGGCGGCGCAGGCACGAGTGGCGGACGCCGCGGCTGCCGAGGGCTGGACGTTCGACCTCGGCCGGTCCCGCGGCGGCAACACCGTCGACGCGCACCGGCTGCTGCACCTCGCCGCCGAGCACGGCGTGCAGGACGCGGTCAAGGAGCGCTTCTTCGCCGGCTACTTCGAGCAGGGTGAGCGGATCGGCGACCCGGCGACGCTGGTGCGGTTGGCCGCCGACGCCGGGCTCGACGCCGACGAGGCCCGTGCGGTCCTGGCCGGCGACCGGTACCGCGACGACGTGCGCGCGGACGAGGAGCAGGCCCGCGCGTACGGGATCACCGGCGTGCCGTTCTTCGTGGTCGACCGCCGCTACGGGGTGTCGGGGGCGCAGCCCGCGGACGTCCTGCTCGAGGTGCTGGACAAGGCGTGGGCCGACGCGCACCCGCAGCCCGTGCTGACACCGGCGGGCGGCCGGGGCGAGGTGTGCGACGACGGGAGCTGCGCCGTCTGACCCGGGCGGCGGACCGAGCGAACGCGGCGTTGGGTAAGTCGGACTTACCGAACGCCCCGTTCGCTCGGGTGCGGACGCCGGACGCTCAGTCGCAGACCGCTCCCTGGGCTGCGGACCCGACGAGCTTGGCGTACTTCGCCAGCACCCCACGGGTGTGCTTCGGCGCCGGCGCGGACCAGCCGGTCCGGCGGCGCGTGAGCTCGTCGGCGTCCACCTGCAGGTCGAGGGTGCGCGCGGTCATGTCGAGCACGATCTCGTCGCCGTCGCGCACGAACGCGATCGGGCCGCCGTCGGTCGCCTCCGGGGCGACGTGCCCGACGCACAGACCCGTCGTCGCGCCCGAGAACCGGCCGTCCGTCAGCAGGAGGACGTCCTTGCCGAGCCCGGCGCCCTTGATCGCGCCGGTGACGGCCAGCATCTCCCGCATGCCGGGACCGCCCCGCGGGCCCTCGTAGCGGATCACGACGACGTCGCCGGCCTGCAGCGAGCCGTCCTCGACGGCGGCCATCGCCCCGGCCTCGCCGTCGAACACCCGCGCCCGGCCGGCGAAGCGCGCGGAGTCGAACCCGGCGCTCTTGACCACGGCGCCGCCGGGGGCGAGCGAGCCGCGCAGGATCGTGATGCCGCCGGTGGGATGGATCGGGTCGTCGAGGCGGCGCAGGATCGAGCCGTCGAGATCCGGCGGGTCGAGCGCCGCGAGGTTCTCGGCGACGGTCGCACCGGTGACGGTCAGGCAGTCGCCGTGCAGCAGTCCGGCGTCGAGCAGTGCCCGCATGACCACCGGCACCCCGCCGACCCGGTCCACCGTGCTCATGACGTGCGCCCCGAAGGGCTTCACGTCGGCGAGGTGCGGGATGCGGTCGCCCACCCTGTTGAAGTCGTCGAGGTCGAGCGGGACCTCGGCCTCGTGCGCGATCGCGAGCAGGTGCAGCACCGCATTGGTCGACCCGCCGAAGGCCATCACCACGGCGATCGCGTTCTCGAACGCCTCGCGGGTGAGGATCTGCCGGGCGGTGATGCCCTTCTCGATCATGGTGACCACGGCCTCGCCGGACGCGCGGGCGATCCCGTCGCGGCGGCGGTCGACGGCAGGCGGGCTCGCCGAGCCGGGGAGGGCCATGCCGAGCGCCTCGGCCGCGCTGGCCATGGTGTTCGCGGTGTACATGCCGCCGCAGGCCCCTTCGCCGGGACAGATGGCCCGCTCGATGGCGTCGACCTCCTCCCGGGTGATCAGCCCGCGCAGGCACGCGCCCACGGCCTCGAAGGCGTCGGCGATGTTCACCTCCCGCTCCCCCACGTACCCGGGCAGGATCGAGCCGGCGTAGACGAACACAGCGGCGAGGTCGAGCCGGGCGGCCGCCATCAGCATTCCGGGCAGGCTCTTGTCGCAGCCGGCGAGCAGCACCGTTCCGTCGAGGCGTTCGGCCTGGACGACCGTCTCCACCGAGTCGGCGATGACCTCGCGGCTGACCAGCGAGTAGTGCATCCCGACGTGGCCCATCGAGATGCCGTCGGAGACCGAGATCGTGCCGAACTCCATCGGGTAGCCGCCTGCGCGGTGCACGCCCTCCTTTGCGGCCTGCGCGAGCCGCTGCAGCGACAGGTTGCACGGGGTGATCTCGTTCCACGACGACGCGATACCGATCTGCGGCTTGTGGAAGTCCTCGTCGCGCATGCCGACGGCCCGCAGCATCCCGCGCGCAGCGGTCCGCTCGAGGCCGTCGGTGACCTCGCGGGAGCGGGGTTTGAGGTCGTGGTGGGTCTGGGTCATCGTTGGCCTCCTGGCGTGCGCGTCGGCGACAGTCTGCCCCGTGCGGCGCGCGGGGGCCGCCGTCGGCCGGGTCGGGCGCGAGTCGGCAGGAAATGGCGAGCGAATGCACGATCCGGGGCACTGCCTCGAACCGCACATTCGCTCGCCGGAACGTGCCGACTCGCGCGTACCGGACGGACGACTCCTCGGGACGCCGAAGGGCCCGCACCGGAGTGGTGCGGGCCCTTCGGGTGGAGCGGGTCGGTCAGTCCTGGCGACCGCCGCGGCGGGGGCCGCCGGACGGGGCGAAGCCGCGGTCGCGGCGGATGTTGGCCTTGCGGCCCTTCAGCGTGGTCGCCCCGCGCAGCGACCGCAGGACGTCGTCCGCTGCGTGCTCGGGGATCTCCACCAGCGAGTGCCGCTCGTGGATCTGGATCGCGCCGATGTCGCGGCCCGTCAGGCCCGACTCGTTCGCCAGCGCACCCACGATGTCCTGCGGGCGCACGCCGCTCGCGCGGCCGGCGTTGACGAACAGGCGCGTCGCGCCGGCCTTCGGCGGACGGATGCCCGCCGCGCCGCCGCGGCTGCGCGGAGAACTGTCGCGCTCGCGCCCGGCGGGCCGGGCGGTGACCACGGGGATGTCGTCGGCGTCGTCGGGTGCGCCCGCGACCTCCTGGGCGAGCCCCACCGCGACGGCGGCGATGTCCACGGGGTCGAAGTCGGCGGCGAGCTCGACGATCATCTGGCGGACGGCGTCGAGCTGCGCCCCGTCGAGGGCGTCGTCGACCTCGCCGAGCAGGCGGGCCCGCAGCGCGTCGCGGGTCCGGGTCAGCCGGGCGGCGCGCAGGTCCGCAGCCGTCGGGACCGGGGCGATCGCGATCGGCTGGCCGGTGAGCCGCTCGATCTGGCGCAGCATGTAGGTCTTCGACGGCGGCACCAGCGTGATCGCCACACCCTCGCGCCCGGCCCGGCCGACCCGGCCGATGCGGTGCACGTAGGTCTCGGGCGACTGCGGCACGTCGTGGTTGACGACGTGCGTGAGCAGGTCGATGTCGAGCCCGCGGGCGGCGACGTCCGTCGCCACCAGCAGCTCGGTGCGCCCGCTGCGCAGGCGGTCCACGACTCGGGAGCGGTGCTCCTGGTCCATGCCGCCGTGCAGGGCCTCGGCCCGCAGGCCGCGCGCGGTGAGCGTCTCGGTGACGGCGTCGACGTCCAGCCGGGTGCGGCAGAACACGATCGCGGCCTTCGGGCGCTCGGCCTCCAGCACACGGCCCAGCGCCGCGGTGGTGTGTGTGCGGGCCACGAGGTACGCCATCTGGCGGACCAGCGGCGCCGCGCCCTCGGCCACGACCTCGCGGCCCATCCGCACGGTGACCGGCTCGCGCAGGTAGTTGCGCGCGAGGTCTTCGATCCGGCGCGGCATCGTCGCGGAGAAGAGCACGCCCTGCCGGGTGTCCGGGGTGGCGTCGAGCAGCGTCTCGATGTCTTCGACGAAGCCCATGTCGAGCATCTCGTCGGCCTCGTCGAGCACGACGACCTCGAGCTCGTCGAGCCGCAGCGCGCCGCGGTTCATCAGGTCGATCGCCCGGCCGGGGGTGGCCACGACGACGTCGACGCCGTCGGACAGGCCGCGCAGCTGCGGACCGACGGGAGCACCGCCGTACACGGTGAGCACGCGGGCGCCCATGCCGCGGCCGTAGCTCGTGATCGCCTCGGACACCTGCAGCGCCAGCTCGCGCGTGGGGGCGAGGACGAGGCCGAAGGGGGCGGTGCGGCCGCGGCGGTCGGGCCGCTGCTCGCCCAGGCGCTCCAGCATCGGCAGCGCGAAGGCGGCGGTCTTGCCGGTGCCGGTCGCGGCCTGACCGATCAGGTCGCGGCCCTCGACCAGCGGCGCGATCGCCTCGGCCTGGATCGGGGTGGGAGCGGTGTAGCCGAGTGCGGCGACGGCCCGCTGGAGCTCGGGGCCCAGCGGGAGGTCGGCGAAGGTCGGGCCCTGCTCGATGATCTCTTCGGTCGTGACTTCAGCGGTCTCGGGCAGGGCAGGGTCAACGACAACGTCGTTCAGTGTCACGTCTGTCTCTCGTCGAACGGAACGGGAGCACGGACGGTGCCCCGCGGGTCGAAGCCCGCGGACTTGGTGGCCGACGGCCGGACAGCGGGCTTTCTCGATTCACAACATCGAATCGACGGGTAATCATCCCATCGGGGGCTGTCCGGCCGCGAGTCGGGGGTCACACCGCGCGCAGCGCCGGCAGGACGTCCTTCTCGTAGGCGGTGAAGAACCCGTCGAAGTCGGGCCCGATCTGCTGCACGTAGACCTCGTCGGCGCCGGCCTCGACGTACTCCCGCAGCTGCGCGACGTGCGCGTCGACGTCCGGCCCGCACGTCACCGACTCCGCGATCGTCTCCTTCGGGACGAGCGACATCGCGTCTTCGAAGTCCTGCGGACGGGGCAGGGTCTGGGCGAGCTGGCCGGGCAGTCCCTCGTTCGCCCACAGCCGGTGCGCCTCGGTGAGCGCCGCGTCGGCGTCCCGGCCCCAGTTGACCTTCGTCCCGGCCTGCACCGGCTTGCTGCCGCCGCCGGACTCCCGGAACTTCTTGATCACCTCAGCGTCGGGCATCGTCGTGCACATGCCGTCGCCGATCCGGCCGGCCAGCTCGGCGGCCTGCGGCCCGAACGCCGAGACGTAGATCGGCACCGGCTGCGCGGGCAGCGTGTAGATGCGGGCGTCCTGCACCTCGTAGTACACGCCGTGGTGGCTGACGTTCTGGCCCTTGTGCAGGAGCCGGACGACGTCGACGGCCTCCTCCATCATGTCCTGGCGCACCCCGACCGACGGCCACGGGTCGCCGAGGATGTGCTCGTTGAGTGCCTCGCCGCTGCCGACGCCGAGCACGAAGCGGCCGTCGAGCTGGACGGCGGCGGTGGCCGCGGCCTGGGCGATGATCGCGGGGTGGATGCGGACGGTCGGGCAGGTGACGCCCGTGGTGATGGGTAGCGAGGTGACCTCCGACAGCGCGCCGATCACGCCCCACACGAACGGGCTCTGGCCCTGCGCGTCGTTCCACGGGTGGAAGTGGTCGGAGATCCACAACCGCTCGAAGCCGGCCTGCTCGGCGCGGCGGGCCTGGTCGACGAGGTCAGCGGGACCGAACTGCTCGCAGGACAGGAAGTAGCCGATGCTTGCCATGTCGGCTCTGGTACCCGATCTCGAGGGCCTGACGCCTGCCCGTCGTCAGGTCGCGGCGGCGGCGGCCGGCTGGTCCGCGGCGACGCACCGGCAGCAGGTGCCGGCGACCACCCGGACCACCCGCCGCCGGTCGTTGCTGCGCCACATCACCGCCAACCGGCAGGGCGGCAGGTCCGGCACCGGCCGGCAGACGACGTCGTCGCGCCGGTAGATCGCCGCGTTCCCGGCGGCGAGCAGGGCGACACCGGCGCCGGAGGCGACCGCCTCGAACGCCTCGTCGGCGGTGGCGGCTTCCGCGCCGACGAGCGCCGGCGTGGCGCGGTGCTCGGAGGCCAGCCAGAACTCGCGCATCAGCCCGGCGGAGGCGGGCAGCGCGACGAACGGCTCGGCGGCCAGCTCGGCGAACGGCACGACGGCTCGGTGGGCGAGGCGGTGGCCGACGGGCAGCGCCACCCACCGCTGCTCGGTGGCGGCGACCCGGTGGGCGATGCCCGGACCGGCGACGGGGAGCCAGGCGACGGCCACGTCGACCGTCCCGTCGAGCAGTCCGACCGCCCCGTCGCCCCAGGAAACCTGGCCGAACCGGAGCCGCCACCCGGTCAGCCGTTCCTCCAGCGCCGTGGTGATCGCCGGGACCAGACCGCGGCCGATGCGGGTGTGGAAGCCGACGACGAGGGTCTGCCGGACGGCCTCCCCCGCCGCCTCCACGGCGGCCGTGGCGCCGTCCCACTCCGCCACGATCCGCCGCGCCGGGGCGACCAGCGCCGTCCCCGCCTCGGTCAGCGCGATGCTGCGGTGTCCCCGCGTGAACAGCTCGGCGCCGAGACGTGTCTCGAGGGCGCGCACCTGCTTCGACAGCGCAGGCTGGGAGACGAAGAGCACTTCCGCGGCCCGGGTGAAGCTGAGCTCGTCGACGACGGCCAGGAACGAGCGGAGGTCCCGGAGGTGGACGTCGGCACGATCTGCCATTCCGGAAGGTTATGCGAAACGGTCTTGGACGGCGTGCCGGACGAGCGCGACCGTGGAGTCGTGCAGGCGCTGGTCCACGATCCCGAGTCCCCCTCGTCCCTCCGGCGTGCGGAGGTGCCCGATCCCCTACCCGGTCCCCACGAGGCGCTGATCGCGGTGGCCGCGGCGGCGTTCAACTTCCTCGACCTCGCGTACGCCGATGCGATGCACGGGGTCGGCGGCGTGCCGGGTGAGGACGCCGCGGGTGTCGTCGTCGAGGCCGCGGCCGACGGTTCCGGACCACCGGCGGGAACCCGGGTCGCCTCCTTCGCCATGGGCGGGGCGCTGGCCGGACGGCGGGCGGTCGCGACCGCCGACCTCGGCGTCGTACCCGACGGGGTCGACCTCGTCGTCGCGGCGGCCCTGCCGGCCGCGGGCGTCACCGCGCTGCGGGCGGTGCGGCGGCTCGGGACCGTGCTGGGCCGGCGCGTGCTGGTGACCGGGGCGTCCGGCGGTGTCGGCCGGTTCGCGGTGCAGCTCGCCGCCCTCGCCGGTGCGCACGTCGTGGCCCACGTGGGGTCCGCCCCCCGCGGCGCCGGACTGCGTGAACTGGGTGCCGCCGAAGTGATCACCGACCTCGACGGGGTCGCGCCGGTGCGCGGGGTGGTCGAGAACGTCGGCGGCCCCCTGCTCACGGCGGCCGTCACGCTGCTCGCCGAGGGCGGAGTCGCCCTGTCGGTGGGGCAGGCGTCGGGGCAGCCGTCGACGATCGACTTCGAGGCGGAGCGGCGCCGCGGCGGTCACCGGGCGATCGAGGTGTTCACCGTCGACACCGGATACGCCGGGTTCGGCGGCGACATCGAGGAGCTGCTGGGGCTGGTCGCGGCGGGCCGGCTCGACCCGCAGATCGGCTGGCGCGGATCGTGGGACCGGGCCGTCGAGGCCGCCGAGGCGCTGCGGGCCCGGAAGGTGGCGGGCAAGGCCGTGGTCGAGATCGGAACGGTCTGATGGAACTCGGGGTCCAGGGCCTCAACTCGCTGGCCCGGTTCGACGCCACGCTCCCGCTGGCCCGGCTGGCCGAGGAGCTGGGGTACGGGTCGTGGTGGGCGCAGGACCACGTCGTGCTCCCGACGACCGGCGGCTCGCCGATCGACCCGGCCACTCCGATCGTCGATCCGATCGTGCACCTAGCCCACGTCGCCGCGGTCACCAGCCGGATGACGCTCGGTACCGCCGTGATCATCCTTCCGCAGCGCAACCCGCTCGTGCTGGCGAAGCAGGCCGCGAGCCTGGACGTGCTCAGCGGCGGCCGGTTCGTGCTCGGCGTCGGTGCCGGATGGCTGGCGGCCGAGATGGCGGCCGTCGGCGTCCCTGCTGCCGGACGCGGCGGACGCACCGACGAGTACCTCGACGCGATGACCGCCCTGTGGACGCGGCTGGCGCCCGAGTTCCACGGTCGCCACGTCGACTTCGCCGAGGTCGAAGCGCAACCCCCGGCCGATCGGTCTTCGGGTGGTCGTGGGCGGTCGCAGCGCCGGCGCGTACCGGCGGGCCGTGAGCCGCGCCCACGGCTTCTACGGCAACGGGACACCGGAGGAGATCGCGGGGGACCTCGACGGGCTGCGGCGTGCCGCGGACGAGGTGGACCGGCCGGCGCGGCTGGGCGCACTCGAGATCACGGCGATGCCGCTCGGGCCGGTCGACGCGGCTGAGGTGCAGCGCTACGCCGCGCTGGGCGTCGACCGGCTGGTCCTGCGGCCCGAGGCGTGGCAGCCCGGGGCGTCCGGCGACCCCGGGAGGATCGCCCGCTTCCTGGAGCGCTACGCGACGCTCGAGCGGTGATGTCAGGAAGGCCACCTTCATGACGCGAGATGCCCTGAAGGTGGCCTTCCTGACACGGGTGGACCCTCAGGCGCCGCCGGGGTTCAGCGTCACCGTCTCCGGTGTGAAGCCCGAGCCCACGACGTCGACGCCCTCGCCCTTCAACGTCTCGATCGCCGTGGAGACGTACTCGTTGGTGAACGCCTGCGCGTCGGGCTGCTTGGTCAGCACCGTCGCGCCGTCGGCGTTCTTCGCCTGCAGCGCGACCTCCACCGTCTTGTCCCAGGCAGCCTGGTCGATCGTGCCGGCCCCGGCCGCGGGCGACGGCCAGATCAGCTTGTTGATCTCGTTGACCTGCCACAGCTGGTGGCTCGCGCCCAGCTTCGAACCGGCCTTCACGACGATGTCGCGGCACGACTCGGGGTTGTCGCGGCAGTAGATCCAGCCCTCCAGCGACGCGGTGATGAACTTCGCCGTGGTGTCCTGGTAGGCCGGGTCGGACAGCTTCTCGGTGTTGGCCCAGATCGCGTCCTGCAGCATCGCGGTGCCCGCGTCGTTCCAGTTGATGATGTTGAAGTCCGACGGCTGGTAGAGCTGCCCGGTCGCCGGGTTGGTCGCCTCCAGCACCTGCGCGTACTCGTTGTACGACATCGCCTGGGCGGCGTCGATCTCACCGTTGAGCAGGGCCTGCATGTCGAACTGCTGCTGCACGAGCGTGACGTCGCCCGGCGCGATCCCGGCCCTCGTCATGCCCGCGAACAGCTCGAACTCGTTGCCGAAGCCCCAGTTGCCGACCTTCTTGGCGCGCAGGTCGGCGGGTGCGGTGATGCCCTTGTCCGCGAACGACACCTGGTAGGTGCCCGACCTCTGGAAGATCTGGGCGACGTCGGTGATCCCCGCACCCTGCTCGCGGGAGGCGAGCGCCTTGGGCACCCAGGCGATCGCGTAGTCCGCGCTGCCCTGGGCGAGGACGGTCTGCGGGACGATGTCCACCCCGCCCTCGAGGATCTGCACGTCCAGGCCGCGCTTGCGGTAGAAGCCCTGGTCGACGGCGGCGAAGTAGCCGGCGAACTGGCCCTGCGTCACCCACTGCAGCTGCAGCTTGACCGGCGTCAACGCACCGGCCGAGCTCGGGGCGGCACCGCCGCTGGACGGGGCCTGCGGCGTGGTCGAACAGGCCGTGAGGCCCAGGGCCACCACCGCCACCGCGGCGGCGAGACCCGTACGGATCCGTCTTCTCATGGTTCTCTCCTGGTCGGGGTCCGGGTGACCAGCCGCTCGGCGAGCAGGCCGGCGAGGTAGAAGGCGAGCCCCAGCACGATCGAGGCGACGACGAACGCCCACGCCCGCGCGTACGCGGTGTTGGCCGCGGCGGAGGTGATGCGGCTGCCCAGGCCGTTCTGCAGGCCGCCGAAGTACTCCGCGACGATCGCGGCGATCACCGACGCCGGAGCGGCCAGGCGCAGGCCGGTCATGATGTAGGGCACGGCGCCGGGCAGGCGGACGAACCGCGAGAACTGCGTCGGCGTGGCCGCGAGCGCGGTCATCAGGTCGTGGTGCACCGGCGTCACCTGCGCGAGCCCGCGCGCGGTCGAGACGAACACCGGGACGACGACCACGACGGCCACCACGAGCCGGCGCGGCAGCTCGGTGGTCGAGCCGAACATCGTGGTGAACACCGGCGCCAACGCCACGATCGGCACGGCCGCGGCCGCGCTGACCAGCGGGTTCGCCAGCTCGGAGATGATCCGCGACCGCGCGGCGAGCAGCGCGAGACCGACCCCGAGCACGAACCCGACGACGAGTCCGACCAGGGCGTTCCCGCCCGTCACGGCCGCCGTTGAGAGGATCGTCGGGAAGGAGGCCACGACCTGCGTGGCGATCGCGCTCGGCGCAGGCAGCAGGAACGCCGGGATGCCGGAGACGGTGACCAGCAGCTCCCAGAGCAGGAGCGCGACGACGCCGAACACCACGGGCGGCCACACCCGCCCGGCGCGCAGACGACGGCGGGGACCCTCGACCGCGGTCGTCACTGGCTGCCCTTGCGCAGCGCCTCGCGGACCTCGGTGACGGCGGTGAAGAAGTCGGCCGACTCGCGCACGTCGTCGACGGCGTCTTCGGGACGGGCGCCGTCGACCCCGCGCCCACCGGTCGTCGCGGCTCCTCGCGGGCGCCGCCCCTTCACCACGTCGGTGATCCGGCCGGGCCGCGGCGACATCACGACGACCCGGTCCGACAGCACGACTGCCTCGGGGATCGAGTGCGTCACGAACAGCACCGCGGCACCCGTCTCGTCCGCGATCCGCAGCAGCTCGGCCTGCATCCGCTCGCGCGTCATCTCGTCGAGCGCGCCGAACGGCTCGTCCATGAGCAGCAGCTTCGGCCGGGTGGCCAGCGACCGGGCGATCGCCACGCGCTGCTGCATGCCCCCGGAGAGCTGGCTGGGCCGGTGGGCGGCGAAGTCGGCGAGCCCGACCATCTCCAGCAGCTCGGCGGCCCGCGCGCGGCGCTCGGCCTTCGCGACCCCGTGCACGTGCAGGGGCAGCTCGACGTTCTCCGCGACGGTGCGCCACTCCAGCAGGCCCGCCTGCTGGAAGGCGATCCCGTAGTCCTGCTCCAAGCGGGCCTGGCGCGGGGACTTGCCACCGACGAGCACGGTGCCGGAGCTGGGCTGCTCGAGGTCCGCGACCACCCGCAGGAGCGTCGACTTCCCGCAGCCGGACGGGCCGATCAACGAGACGAACTCGCCGGGGGCCAGGCGCAGCTCGATGCCGGACAGCGCGTGCACCGCTCCCCCGCCGGACGCGGCGAACGTCTTGTCGAGGCCGACGAGCTCGACCGGCGCCGCCGTGTCCGGGGTCATCGGGCCACCGCCTGGTAGCGGCGGAGCGCGAGGTCGAGCAGGCCGACGGCGCCGGCGGCGACCAGTCCGAGGACGGCCGCGCCGAGGATGGCGGTGTACATGCGCGACGGGTCGCCCGTCGCGGCCTGGGCGTACTCGATGATCAACCGGCCGACGCCGCCGCGGGTCCCGGTGGAGATCTCCGCGACGATCGCGCCGATCACCGCCGCGGCGGCCCCCAGCCGGGCCGCCGGGATCAGGAACGGCACCGACGCGGGCAGCCGGAGCCGGATCAGGGTGGTCCACCAGCCACAGGCCAACGCCCGGAACAGCTCGACGTCCTCGGCTCGCGGTGAGGTCAGGCCGCGCAGCATGCCGACCGCGATCGGGAAGAACGCCAGGTAAGCCGCGATCACCATGACGCTGGCCCAGGGCTGCCACGGCTGGCCGAACACCGCGATCTTGCCGCCCCAGCCGGCGACGAGCGGGGCGATCGCGATCAGTGGGACGGTCTGCGACGCCACGATGTAGGGCAGCAGCGCGCGCTCGAGCAGGCCGGAGCGCTGCATCAGCAGGGCCAACAGCACGCCCAGCACACCGCCGAGCAGGAGCCCGCCGAGCGAGAGCCGCAAGGTGAACAGCGCGCCGGAGAGGACAGCGGCCCCGACCGACCGCTGCTGCGCCGCCCCCGCGACCTCCGGGTCGAACAGCGTGCCGAGGACGGTCCAGACGTGCGGCATGGCCGCGTCGGAGGTCCGCGGCAGCACCCGGACGCCGCCGACGCTCACCCCGTCCGCGGGCACGACGAGCTTGACCAGCTCCCACAGGACCACCAGCAGCACGAACGCCGCGACGGCCATCGCGGCGCCGCGCCACCGCGACCACGGGGATCGGCCCGGCTCCACCTGGCCGGCTGTGCGCACGCCACCTCCACGGCTCGTCCAGAGGCATGATCGTCCGCGGATGCGGTTACCGCAGGATCGCGGACGGCTTGCACCTGCGTTACGTCACACACCACACCGGGCGCACTCTGCGCCGGACGGCCTGACTGCGCAAGATCGGCCTTCCACGATCCACGCAACGGGGCGCTGATCGCCGCGAGCGTCCGCGTCGTGGCGACTCGCAGGATCGTGGCGCAACTCTCGCGGCGATCACAAACGGCCTGCCGCGCGCGATCGCGGCCGGAGCGCGACGATGCGCCCGTGGACGAGAAGGCGTGCGCGGTGTGCGGGCGGCGCATCACCTGGCGCAAGGCCTGGGCCCGGGACTGGGAGCAGGTGCGGTACTGCAGCGCCGGGTGCCGGCGGCGCGGGCTCACCGCCTCCGACGGCGATCTGGAGGCGGCGATCCGCGACCTGCTCGCCGCCCGCGCCCGCACGGCCACGATCTGCCCGTCGGAGGCCGCGCGCCGGGTGGACCCGGAGGGCTGGCGGGGCCTCATGGAGCCCGCCCGGATGGCGGCGCGCCGGCTCGTCGCGCAGGGCGAGGTGGAGATCGTGCAGGGCGGGCGGGCGGTGGACCCCTCGACGGCGAAGGGCCCGATCCGCATCCGCCGCGCCCGCTGACCCGCGGGTCAGCCCTTCTTGCCCACGTCGAACCCGGCTCGGCGCAGCGCGTCGGCCATCGCGTTGTTGGCCGCGGGCGCGGGTGCACGGCCGCGGTCGGCACCGCGGCCGGGCTGGCCCGAGCGGCCCTCGCGGCGATCGCCGCCCTGCCCGCCGCGACCCTGCCCGCTCCGGCCCTTGTCCCTGGCCTGTCCGTCGCGTCCCTGGCCGCCCCGGCCCTTGTCGTCGCGACCCTGCTCGGCGCGGCCCTGCTCGGCCCGGCCGGGTTCACGGCGGGGCCCGCCTCGGTCCGGCTTCACGGCGGCGCCCGGCTCGTCCTCCAGGCGCAGGGTCAACGAGATCCGCTTGCGCGCCTCGTCGACCTCGAGCACCTTCACGCGCACGACCTCGCCGGACTTGACGACGTCGCGCGGGTCGCTGACGAACTGGCGCGACATCGCCGAGACGTGCACCAGCCCGTCCTGGTGCACACCGACGTCGACGAACGCCCCGAACGCCGCGACGTTCGTGACGACGCCCTCCAGCACCATCCCGGGCCGCAGGTCGGCGATCTTGTGCACGCCCTCCGCGAACGTGGCGGTGCGGAACTCCGGACGCGGGTCGCGGCCGGGCTTCTCGAGCTCGGCGAGGATGTCGGTCACGGTGGGCAGCCCGAACCGGTCGTCGACGAACTGCTGCGGCTTGAGCGACCGCAGCTTCGGCGCGTTGCCCAGCAGGGTCGCGACGTCGCCGCCCGCCTTCGCGACGATCCGCCGCACCACCGGGTAGGCCTCGGGGTGCACCCCGGAGACGTCGAGCGGGTCGTCGCCGCCCCGGATGCGCAGGAAGCCCGCGCACTGCTCGAACGCCTTCGGGCCCAGCCGCGGCACGTCGCTGAGCGCGGTCCGCGCCCGGAACGGGCCGTGCGTGTCGCGGTGGGCCACGATCTGCGTCGCGAGCCCCTCGGTGATCCCGGAGACGCGGCGCAGAAGCGGCACCGAGGCGGTGTTCACGTCGACGCCGACCGCGTTCACCGCGTCCTCCACGACCGCGTCCAGCGACCGCGACAGCGACGACTCGGGAAGGTCGTGCTGGTACTGCCCGACGCCGATCGACTTCGGGTCGATCTTGACGAGCTCGGCGAGCGGGTCCTGCAGGCGCCGGGCGATCGACACCGCGCCGCGCAGGGTGACGTCGAGACCCGGCAGCTCGGCCGACGCGTACGCCGAGGCGGAGTACACCGACGCCCCGGCCTCGCTGACCATCACCTTCGTCATCTTCAGGCCCGGGTTGGCCGCGACGAGCTCGCCTGCCAGCTTGTCCGTCTCCCGCGACGCGGTGCCGTTGCCGATCGCCACCAGGTCGACGTCGTGCGCGACGGCGAGCCGGGTCAGGGTGGCCAGCGCGCCGTTCCAGTCGCGGCGCGGCTCGTGCGGGTAGATCGTGTCGGTGGCGACGACCTTGCCCGTGGCGTCGACGACCGCGACCTTGACGCCGGTGCGCAGGCCCGGGTCCAGGCCCATCGTCGCGCGGGTGCCGGCCGGGGCGGCAAGCAGCAGGTCGCGCAGGTTCGCCGCGAAGACGGCGATCGCCGCCTCCTCCGCGACGGTGCGCAGTCGCACGCGCAGGTCGACCTGCAGGCCGAGCAGGATCCGCGTGCGCCACGTCCAGCGCACCACCTGGGTGAGCCACTTGTCCGCCGCGCGACCCTCGTTTCCGCCCTCGCGGGCTGAGCGTTCGAGACTGATGCCGGCCGCGGCCGCGATGGTGCGCTCGTAGTCGGTGACCGGATCGTCGGAGTCCGAACCGTCGCCCGGGTCGAGGGTGACGTCGAGGATCTCCTCCTTCTCCCCGCGGAACGCGGCGAGGATCCGATGGGAGGGCAGCTTGGTGAACGGCTCGGAGAAGTCGAAGTAGTCGGCGAACTTCGCGCCCTCGGTCTCCTTGCCCTCGCGGACGGTGGAGACGAGCCGGCCCCGGTTCCACATGCGCTCGCGCAGGCCGCCGATCAGGTCGGCGTCTTCGGAGAACCGCTCGACGAGGATCGCGCGGGCGCCCTCAAGCGCCGCCGCGGCGTCGGGGACGATCTCGGTGACGTAGTCCGCGGCCGTCGCGGTGGGGTCCAGCGTCGGGTCGGCCAGCAGGGCATCGGCCAGCGGCTCGAGCCCGTTCTCCCGGGCGATCATCGCCTTGGTGCGGCGCTTGGGCTTGTACGGCAGGTAGATGTCCTCCAGGCGCGCCTTCGAGTCGGCCGCGAGGATGCGCGTCTCGAGCGCGGCGTCGAGCTTGCCCTGCGACCGGATCGACTCGAGCACCACCGCCCGGCGCTCCTCCAGCTCGCGCAGGTAGCGCAACCGCTCCTCGAGCGTGCGCAGCTGGGCGTCGTCGAGGCTGCCCGTGGCCTCCTTGCGGTAGCGGGCGACGAACGGGACCGTCGACCCGCCGTTTAGCAGGTCGACGGCGGCGGCGACCTGACCGGGGCGGACGCCGAGCTCGTCGGCGATGCGTTGCTGGATGGCGCGGGCCTGCGCGGGGCCCGTGGGCGGGGTGTTCTCGGCCGGGGACTGCTGTGGCTGGACCTGCGTACCTGTCACCCCTCCATGGTGGCGGGCGGTGCGTGCGCGGTCACCCCCGGGTCGGCACGTCCCCCTCCGCGAGTCGGCACGTTCGTCAGCGCGAGTCCGCGTCCTGGTCCGCCGGTGCATGGTCGCGGAGCCAGTCCGCCGCGCGGCGCTTCGAGGCCCGCGCCAGCCACGCGTCCTGGACGACCTCGGCCAGCTCGTCGCGGCTCAGCTCACCGACCCGGCTGCCGCGCAGGAGCACGGACAGGTGCCCGTTGAAGTGCGGGGTCGTGAAGAACGGTGACGACTCGTCCTGCACCAGCGCCATCTTGTCCTCCTCCGACCCCACCCAGAACACGATGACGTCGGCATAGCGCTCGCCGGTCTGCGGGTCGACCGCGTCCGGGCGGGGGTTGCGGAAGAAGACGAACGACTTGCCACCCACCTGGTAGACCGGGTTCTCCGTGGACCCCGGGTACACCGTCACGTGTGGCATCGCGAGGGCGAGCTCGTGCACGTCCTCGACCCGCGCCTTCCGTCGACCCGCCACGTGGTCAGCGTAGAGCCCGCGTCTTCTGCGGACTCGCGCTGACGAAGTCGCGGACTCGCGCTGACGAACACGCGGACTCGCGCTGACGAACGTGCCGACTCGCGGGTCAGGGGCGCCGGAAGAGGGCGACGCACTCCATGTGGTGGGTCATCGGGAACGCGTCGAACGCCCGCAGGGCCGCCAACTCGTAGCCCTGCGCGTCGAACAGGGCCACGTCGCGGGCCAGCGCGGCCGGGTCACAGGCGACGTGCACGATCCGCGCGGGCTCGCGGTCGCACAGGGCCGCGACCGTCGCGCGGCCCAGGCCGCGCCGCGGCGGGTCGGCCACCACGACGTCCGGGGTGCCCGGCAGTGCCGCCAACTCGTGCTCCACGCGACCCACGGTCCATCGCACCTGCGCGAGGTCGGCCAGGGCGGCTCGTCCGTCGGCCACGGCCTGCGGCGCCGACTCGACCACCCGCACCTCCCCCTCGGGCCCGACCTGCTCGGCCAGCACCGCCGCGAACAGCCCGACACCGCCGTAGAGGTCCCAGGCGAGGCCGCCGGCCGGAGCCTGCGCCCATTCCCCAATGACGGTCGCCAGCGTCGCCGCCAGCTCCGGGTGGACCTGCCAGAACGTGCCTGCGGACAGGGGCCACTCGCGCCCGGCCGCCCGGTGCACCACGGCCGGACCGGAATCCGTCGCCCCCACCACGTGCAGGTGCCGGATCCCGTCGGCGTCGAGCGCCACCTCGACCTCGCCGCCCGGCGGGAACCGCTGCTCCAGCACCGGCGGGAGCTCGCCGGGCGGGACGAGCGGGCAGTCGGCGATCGGCAGGACGTCGTGGCTGCGGTGGGCGCGCAGCCCGGCCCGGCCCTCGCCGTCGACGGCGAGCCGCACCCGGTGCCGCCATCCCAGCAGGCCGGACGATTCATCCTGGCGTGGCAGCTCCTCGACCGTGACGTCGCGGTCGACCCCGGCCAGCCGGGTCAACTGCTCGCGCAGCACGGCTGTCTTGAGCGCACGCTGGGTGGGGGCGTCGGCGTGCTGCCAGTCGCAGCCCCCGCAGCCCCCGGCGCGGGCCCACGGGCACGGCGGCTCGACCCGGCCGGGCGCGGGATCGAGCACGGTGATCGCGTCGGCCCGGCAGAACGCGCCGCCGCTGTCGTCGGTGACGACCGCGCGCACCCGCTCGCCCGGCAGCGCGTGCCGCACGAACACGACACGCTCACGACCGTCGCCTGCCGGCACCCGGGCGACGCAGTGCCCACCGTGCGCGACTGCACCGACGTGGAGGTCGAGCACCCGGTCGGTCCAGTCGAGAACCTCCGTGGGCACCGTCGTCGTCATCGTCCACCTCGCGTTCCGGCCGTCGATTTCGTGTCGTCCGGCTTCTTGCCGTCCGGCTTGCCCGCGCCGGCACCCGCACGGGCCCGCGGCGTGGACGGCGACGGCGCGGCGGGCCGGTCGTCCCGTGGCGCCGACGGGTAGCCCCGCCGGTACGCGCCCGGGGTCACCTCGGCCCGCTCGACCACCCGCTCCGACGACTTCAGCTGCCAGGGCACCGAGACCACCATCACCCCCGGCTGGAACAGCAGGCGGGTCTTGATGCGCAGCGCGCTCTGGTTGTGCAGGACCTGCTCCCACCAGTGCCCGACGACGTACTCGGGGACGAACACCGTGACGATGTCGCGGGGGTTCTTCGTCCGCACCCGCTTGACGTAGTCCAGCACCGGCTTGGTGATCTCCCGGTAGGGCGACTCGACGACCTTGAGCGACACCGGGATCTTGCGCTTGTCCCACTCGCGCACCAGCCGGCGGGTGTCGGCGTCGTCCACGTTCACCGTGACCGCCTCCAGCACGTCCGGCCGGGTCGCCCGCGCGTAGGCGATCGCGCGGAGTGTCGGCCGGTGCAGGCGCGCGACCAGCACGATCGCGTGGTTGCGCGACGGCAGCACGGTGTCGACCTCCTCCGTGGCGTCGAGCTCCTCGGCGACGTGGTCGTAGTGCCGCTGGATCGCGAGCATCAGCACGTAGAACCCGGCCATCGCCGCGATCGCGATCCACGCGCCGAGCAGGAACTTCGTGATCAGAACGGTGATCAGGACGACCCCGGTCATCGCCGCACCGAAGCCGTTGATCGCCTGGGCGCGGCGCATCCGCCTGCGCTCGCCCGGGTCGCCCTCGGTGGCGAGGTGGCGGCGCCAGTGCCGGACCATGCCGGTCTGGCTCAGCGTGAACGAGACGAACACGCCGACGGTGTAGAGCGGGATCAGCCGCGTCACCTCGGCCTGGAAGCCGATCACCAGCACCACGGCGAACGCCGCGAGGATGACGATGCCGTTGGAGAACGCCAGCCGGTCGCCACGGGTGTGCAGCTGGCGGGGCAGGTACCGGTCCTGCGACAGGATCGAGCCGAGGACGGGGAAGCCGTTGAACGCGGTGTTCGCGGCCAGGACCAGGATCAGCGCCGTCATGATGATGACGAAGAAGAACCCGGGCCGGAACTCGGCGAACACCGTGTCCGCCAGCTGGGCCACCATCGTCTGCTGGACGTAGCCGGGGGGCGCGTCGGGGAACTGCACGGCCGGGTCTTCGGCGATCTTCACCCCGGTGACCTGGGCGAGGGCGATCAGGCCCATGAACATCGACACCGACAACACGCCGAGCAGCAGCAGCGTCGTCGCGGCGTTCTTCGACTTGGGCTTCCGGAACGCCGGCACGCCGTTGCTGATCGCTTCGACGCCGGTCAGCGCCGCCGCCCCCTGGGTGAACGAGCGCAGCACCAGGAGCACCAGCGCCATGCCGGTGAAGGCGTCGCCCTCGGCCAGCAGGTGCAGGTCCGCACTCGCGGCCCGCACCTCGTCGCCGAGCAGCAGCACGCGGGTGAGCCCCCAGATCACCATGGCCCCGATGGCGACCATGAACGCGTAGACCGGGACCGCGAAGGCGGCCCCCGACTCCCGGATACCGCGCAGGTTCACCGCCGTGAGCAGAGCGATCGCGGCCACGCAGAACAGCACCTTGTGCGTCGCGACGAACGGGATCAACGCTCCGATGTTCGCCGCCGCCGACGACATCGACACCGCCACCGTGAGCGTGTAGTCGACCAGCAGCGCGCTGGCCACCGTCAGCCCGGCGTGGCGGCCGAGGTTGACCGTCGCCACCTCGTAGTCGCCGCCGCCCGAGGGGTAGGCGTGCACGTTCTGCCGGTAGCTCGTGACCACCGTGAGCAGCACGATCACGACCGCGAGCCCGATCCACGGCGAGAGCGCGTAGGACGCCACGCCCGCGACCGACAGGGTGAGGAAGATCTCCTCAGGCGCGTAGGCGACCGACGACATGGCGTCGGACGCGAAGACCGGCAGCGCGATCCGCTTCGGCAACAGGGAGTGCGCGAGCCGGTCGCTGCGTTGGGGACGCCCGACCAGGATGCGCTTCACCGCGACGGCGAGCTTGGGCACGATCGGAAGCCTATGCCCCGCAGGAGTCGATGCCCCGCGAGCAGGGCGGGACGCGATAGCGTTCAGTACGAAGCGGGGAGGATCAGCGCGTGTACGTCGTGGTGATGGGGTGCGGGCGCGTCGGTTCCGCACTCAGCGCGAGCCTGGAACGGCTCGGGCACGAGGTCGCGGTCATCGACAAGGATGCCCAGGCCTTCCGCAGATTGGGCCCGGACTTCCGCGGGCGCCAGGTCGTCGGGCAGGGCTTCCACCGGGAGGTTCTCATCGAGGCCGGCGCCGAGAAGGCCGACGCCTTCGCCGCCGTCTCCAGCGGTGACAACTCCAACATCATCTCGGCGCGGGTGGCGCGCGAGACGTTCGGCATCGACCGGGTCGTCGCCCGGATCTACGACGCCAAGCGCGCGGCCGTCTACGAGCGGCTGGGCATCCCGACGGTGGCGACCGTGCCGTGGAGCACGGACCGGCTGATGCGGATGCTCCTGCCCGACGGCGTCGCCTCGGCCTGGCGCGAGCCCAACGGCACCGTCGCGATCCTGCCGCTGCCGCTGCACGAAGACTGGGTCGGGCACCCCGTCCGCGCGCTGGAGCAGACCGCCGGCTGCCGGGTCGCGTTCATCGTCCGGTTCGGGACGGGGGTGCTCCCGCACGCCGACACCATCGTCCAGCACGAGGACACCATCTACGTCGCGGCGGTGTCGGGCACCGTGAGCGAAGTGACGGCCGCCGCCTCGGCCCCGCCGCAGGAAGGTTGAGCCGTGCGCGTCGCGATCGCCGGAGCCGGAGCGGTGGGCCGCTCCATCGCCGCCGAACTCCTGGAGAGCGAGCACCAGGTGATGCTCATCGAGCGTGAGCTCTCCCATATCGAGCCCGAGGCCGTCGAGGCCGCCGAGTGGGTCCACGCCGACGCCTGCGAGCTCGCCTCCCTGGAGGAGGCCGGCCTGGAGGACTGCGACGTCGTGATCGCGGCCACCGGCGACGACAAGGTCAACCTCGTGGTGTCGCTGCTGGCCAAGACCGAGTTCGCGGTGCGCCGGGTCGTCGCCCGGGTGAACGACCCGCGCAACGAGTGGCTGTTCGACGACAGCTGGGGCGTCGACGTCGCCGTCTCCACCCCGCGTCTGCTCGCGGCGCTGGTCGAGGAGGCGGTCGCGGTGGGCGACCTGGTGCGGCTGATGACGCTGCGCCAGGGACAGGCCAACCTCGTCGAGGTCACCCTTCCGTCGCACACCCCGCTGGCCGGCGCACCGGTGCGGGCGCTGAAGCTGCCGCACGACTCCGCGCTGGTGACGATCCTGCGCGGCGGCCGCGTGATCATCCCGCAGGCCGACGACTCCCTCGAGGCCGGCGACGAGCTGCTGTTCGTCGCGACGGCGGCGGTCGAGGACGAGATCCGCGCGGCCCTGGGCCATTGACCCGAGGGTCGGCGGCCCGCGCTCAGACGGCGGGCAGCGGGGAACGCCGGGCGCGGCGGACGGCCCAGATCGTGCCCAGCAGCGCGACCCCGACCAACGGGTAGCCCATGACCAGGCGCGCGATGCCCAGCCACGTCTCCTCCTCGTAGCGGTACAGCAAGCCCTGCACCACGACGCGGGCGACGAACACCAGCGCCCACAGCAGCGTCGCCCAGGTGTAGGCGCGCATCAGCCGGGGGTCGCGCCGCCAACCTTGGCCATCGCCGTTCACGCCGTGCCAGATCACCCCGGCCAGCGGCCAGCGGACCAGCGCGGAGATCAGGAACGCGAGCCCGCACGCGGCGCTGTAGATCAGGCCGGGCAGGTAGAAGGCCCGCGCCTCGCCCGAGCGGTAGGCCAGGAAGGCGGCGATGCCGACGCCGAACAGCCCGGACATCGCCGGCTGCAGCGGCTGCCGTCGCATGATCCGCCATCCCGCGATCGCGACGCCGCTGACCAGGGCCGCGATCACGGCCGGGCGCAGCTCGAGGAGCAGGTTCGCGATCACGAAGACGACGACGGGGATCGTCGAGGCGACGATCCCGGGCAGGCCGCCCATCTGCTCCAGCATCGTCGGGCGCGCGGGGCCGGCGGACACAGGCTCGACGGACGCAGGGTCGGTGGTGGCCGGCTGCTCCGGCGTCACGTGGCCGGGCAGATCTCGTAGTACGGGTTGTAGAGCACCTTCCTGCCCTCCCGGACCGCGATCCGCCCGCGTACCCGCATGGTCCGGCCCGGTTCGATACCCGGGATCCGGCGACGTCCCAGCCAGATCAGCGTCACTCCCTCGGTGCCGTCGAACAGTTCGGCCTCCAGCGTCGCCGCGGCGTCCTGCGGGCCGTACTCCACGCTGCGGAGCCTACCGAGGACCGTGACCTCCTGACCGCAGGCACACTCCGCGGCCCGCTGGGCCCCCGAGCGCTCGGCGTCGCCCGACAGGTTCTCGGCGTCGAGTTCGTCGACGTCGCTGGTCAGCTTCCGAAGCATCCGGCGGAACGCACTGCCGTCCGTGTTGCCCATGTCTCTCCCGGCTCGCCGTCGCGAGCCTCCTCCTCGTCGAGGTCGCAATATCCCCAGGATAGGCGCGCGACCGGGGTCGAGACCACCACGTGACCATCGGCCGAGATCCCGTCGCGCAGTGCAACGCGCGCGCCTCTCGCAGGGTGCGGGCGGCGACCGGTCGATCCGCCGGTCGCCGCGGTCGGTCAGTGCTCGGGCCTGCGGTGTCGTCCCCGGTCGACCGGGCCCACGATGTCGTCCCACTCCTCGGCGTGCCGCGCGTGGGCCGACCCGTTCCGGCGCGACGCCCAACCGGCGTGGTCGGTGGCCGGGTCCGGTGCACGATGGCCGGCGTACCGGGGCCGCTCCGACGAGTGCGCGCCAGGCACAGGCTCCTCGGCCGCGCGGCGCGCCCGCCTGCCGCTGCGCGTGGGCGGCCCGGCGGGATCCCGGACGGGGTCGGGCTCGACGGGCGGCTCCGCACGGATCACGGGCAGCGGCAGGGTCCAGTCGTCCGAGCCGTCCGCGGCGAGCGCCGAGGAGGGGTGCGACCCACCGAAGCCGGTCGGGGCAGGCGCCCACGGCATGTCGTCGACCCCGAGGTCGGGCTCGGCGACGGAGCCCGAGCCGTACCCGAGCAACCACCCGTCGTCGGGCGGCACGTACCCGGACGCACCCAAGCTGGGCCATGCAGGCTCGGCCGGCTCGTCACGGTACGACCCGTACGCCCCGTTCCCGTAGGCCTCGTCGGCACGGGACTCGACGTGGGAGTCGGCAGGGAAGTCGGCGACGTACGACCCGTTCGCCGACGACCCGTCGGCGTAGGAGCCGTTGGCGTACGAGCCGTTGACGGGCGGTTCGACGGGCGACCCGTTGGCGAGCATCTCGTTGAGGGGCGACGCGTCGAACTGGGTCGTCCGATCCGGCACGTCATGAGCCGTCGAGCCGCCGAACAGCGAGCCCGCCTGGTCGTACTCCGGCTCGCGGGGCACGTACCCGCCGGGCCGGACCCCGTTGGCCTCGTGACCGTTCGGGGAGCGGTGCTCTGGCGGTGTCGGGCGGCCGGGTTCCGGCCTGCCGGGTGCCCTGCCGAGCGCACTGCCGGGATCGTCCTCACCGGCACGCCCGGGGCGCCGGGTTCCGCTGCTCGGCTGCTCCGCCGCGGTGCGGTGGCGCTCGGCCTCGGCGATCAGGTCCGCGACGCGCCGCTGCGGGGGCCGGTTCGAGGGCCGGGCGGGACGCTCCGGCTTGCGCCGGAAGAGGCCCCGGGAGGCGGTCCGCGACACCGCGGGCTCCGCGCCCGTGTCGTCGTCCGCCGCGGGCGACAGCTCCGCCGGACCGGGCGCCTCGGGGGACGCCGGCCGCCCGGCACCGCGGCCTTCCGGCGCGTCCATGCCGGGGCCGGCACCGGCGGCGCGGCGGGGGATTCCGTACGGCACGGTCTCGACGCCGTCCGCGACGGGCGTGATGGTCGTGGGCGGGTCGGCCATCGGAGCCGGTCGGGCGCGGCGCGGCTCCGATGCCCGACCCGCCACCCGGTCGGCCGGCATCCGCGGCACCGGCACCCGATCGGGCCGGGGCAGCTGCTCGGGGACCGTCAGCGGGAGCACCGTCCGCACCGGGTAGGGGGCGCGTCCCCGCACCACCACCGTCCCGCGCAGCATCACGCGCAGCGCGACGTCGAGCTCGTCCGCCGAGCTCGTCGGGCCCGTCGCGACGCCGTAGAGCATCCAGCGCGGCCCGTCGACGCCGACGAACAGCGACGACGCGTCGCCCGTGCGGGCGTGCAGCTCCCGGCCCCACTCCCCCGTGAACGACCGCACCGTCGCGCCGCCCTCGCGCAGCGACTCGTCGATCTCGGCGGCCAGGTCCGGCCACAGCCCCTCGGTGCGGGGCGCGGCCAGCGCGCTCACCGACAGCCGGCCCGCCGGCAGCATCACGTGCACGGCCTGCAGCCGGCCGTCCTCGGGCTCGACCGACACCTCGCCGCCCCGGGGCACCGGCACCCGCACCGCGCCGAAGTCGACCCGCTCGGCCGCGGCGTGCTCGCGGTCGAGGTCGCCCTCGTCGAAAGGCCCGAACGTGGCGAGGCTGTCGCCGGTGTCGTCGCCCGCGTCGCCGCGGCCCGGGCCGCGCGCCACCCAGCGCTTCAACGCGAGCGCACCGATGGTCCGCGCGCCGGGCTCGTCGCCGGGTTCCACCACATCGTCGATGACCGATCCGTTCGTCGCGGTACCCCGACCGCCCGTCGCCGTCTTCGCCCGGGACGACCCCGACCCGCGTCCGCGGCGCGCCATCACCGGCTTCCCCCGTCGAGCCGGTCGTGGCCGCCGGTGGAGCCGTAGCCACCGACACCGCGCACGGACTCGGGCAGGGCCGCGACCTCGACGAACCGGACGCGCTCGACCCGTTGCACCACCAGCTGCGCGATCCGGTCGCCGCAGCGCAGCCGGAGCTCGGAGCGTGGATCGTGGTTGATCAGGCACACCCGGATCTCGCCCCGGTAGCCGGAGTCGACGGTGCCGGGTGTGTTGACCACCGACAGCCCGGCCCGCGCCGCGAGCCCGGAGCGGGGGTGCACGAAACCCGCGTAGCCCGGCGGCAACGCGACCGCGACCCCGGTCCCGACCACGGCGCGCTCGCCGGGGCCGAGGACGACGTCCGCGGTGCACGACAGGTCGACGCCCGCGTCGTCCGGGTGGGCGTACGCGGGCACGGGTACGGAGCTGTCCACCCGGGTGAGAAGTACGTCGACTCCCGCCTCGCCCGTCCGCGCGGACGGTTCGTGCGGGAGAGCGTCGTACGGGGGAGCATCGACGGGACCTGCCACGGCCGGCGACGTTACCCTCGGCGTTCGTGCAGGATCACCACCCGCCCACCCCGTCTGCGACGTCCGGCGTCTCCGCGTTCGACGAGCGGTTGTCCGTGCCGTGGTGGTGGTACGTGCCAACCGTCGCGCTCGGAGTGCTGCTCGGCGCAGAGGTGCACATGGGCTACCCCGGCATACGGTCGTGGATCGGCTACGTCGTCTTCATCCCGTTGCTGGTCGCGGCGCTCGTCGCCTTCCGTCGCACCCGTGTGCGGGTGGTCGACGGGGAGCTGCGGGTCGGGCCGGCGGTGCTGCCGCTGCGGAACGTCGGGCGCGTGGAGATCGTCGACCGGCGCGACAAGCAGGCCGCGCTCGGCCCGGAGCTGGATCCGTCAGCCTTCGTACTGCACCGAGGCTGGATCGGGCCGCTGGTCCGGCTCGAGGTGACCGATCCCGCCGACCCCACGCCCTACTGGGTCTTCAGTGTCCGCGAGCCGGACCGCCTGTTGACGGCCCTGGCGACGGCCCGGCGCTAGTCACTCCACCTGCAAGTCTTGTGCGCCGGACCCTGCGGATCCTCGGTGATCGATCAGGCCGCGCAGTCGCGGCAAATCAGCTGCGTGCCGTGGCTCTCGGCCAGCCGGCTGCGGTGGTGCACCAGGAAACAGCTGGCACACGTGAACTCGTCGGCCTGCTTGGGCAGGACCTTGACCGTCAGCTCTTCACCCGACAGGTCGGCACCCGGCAGCTCGAAGCTCTCCGCGGTCTCCGACTCGTCGACGTCGACCACCGCGGACTGCGCCTCGTTGCGACGGGCCTTGAGCTCGTCGAGCGAGTCTTCCGCCATGTCGTCGGTCTCGTTGCGCCGCGGAGCGTCGTAGTCGGTCGCCATCGTCCCCACCTCGTAAAATACTCATATTCCGTCGTCGTGCCGCTGCACAACGTCGCAGTGCCGGTGTTTGTGCCCGGCCGTGATTGTGACGCGCGTCACAGCGCAGACCCCGTCCGGGCCGCGGCGCGAGCGCCAGGTCCGAACGGTGTTGATCTGCCCCCCGGGGCGCGAAGGGTAGCTGAGGCCCGCAAGCGCCCGCGGGTACCCCGGACACCGGTCTCGAACCCCGCGTACGACCCTGTGGCACGGTCACGGACCGCCCCGTCCGCGGGCTCCCACTAGGGTGGCCGTTCGTGATCCTCGGCAGGACCCCGCCACCGGACGGCGGAGCACGCGTCCCTCCCTACCGGCGTCGCCGCCGCACCCCGTGGGTGGTGGTCGTGTCCGTGCTCGCCGTCCTGGCGGTGACGACCTGGACGGTCGTCCTGATCGGGGCGGGCGGCTCGTCGGGGGTGACCTCATGCCCCGCGCCGACGGGGAGCGGCCCGTCCGGCCAGGTCGTCGACCCGGGTGCGCTGGACGCCGTGGCCCCGGTCCCGCCGTCGGCCGCGCGGGTCCGGGTGTTCAACGCGGGCGGACAGCGCGGCCAGGCCAACCTCGTCGCCGCGCAGCTGGGTGACCTGGGCTTTCCCGAGGCCGCGCCACCGGACAACGACCCGCTCTACCCGGACGGCAACATGGAGTGCGTCGGCCAGCTGCGCTTCGGCCCGACGGGCGAAGGCGCCGCGCGCACCCTCTCCCTGGTGCTGCCGTGCACCGAGCTGGTGCGTGACGACCGGACCGACGACGTCGTGGACATCGCGGTCGGCACCGGCTTCCGCGACGTCAACCCCCCGCGGGCCGTCCGCAACGCCCTGGACCAGATCGGCACGGGTGGCGGCACCGACGGCTCGGCCAACGCGGACCCGGCCGACCCCGGGGCGTCCACCGCCGCGACCCCGGCCGTGGATCCCACCGTCCTGGAGACGGCTCGCGACGCCGGCTGCTGAGCCGACCCGGGAGGCGCGGCGCGGTCGTTCACCGCGCCCGCCGACCACCCACCGGCGGCACGTCGGGATCGATGCTGGTGGGACGTCTGCGGGCGGCCTGAGGCGGCTGCTGCGCGACCGTCCGGCGCATCGCCGGCCGACGGACGGATGCGAGGCCGATGAGCTGTGACACCCACCGTTACAATGGTTGGGTGCCCGCCGGGAACGGCCGCCATTGTGGTCCGACCCGACATGATCGAGTAGGCCCACGAGCGGCGACCGGCGCGGCGAGCACCGAACATATCGGCGACGAGGGTCGACCATCCCCGTCGTCGGAGAGCGCACCGTAGCGAGAGGGCCTAGGTGGCAGCCGCAGACTCCGTAACTCGCACCGACCCGTCCGTCGACGAGGCGACGAGTCCCGCACCCCGTCGTGCCCGCCGTGCCGCGGGCGCGAAGGCGGCCGACGGGAAGGCGACCCCGCGTGTCAGAGCCGCGGGCCAGTCGTCGAAGCCCGGCGCCAAGGCGGCGGCGAAGGTCGGGACCGACGACGAACCGGCCGAACTCGACGGCGAAATCGAGCTCGAGGCGGCCCCGGAGGTCGGCGACCTCGAAGAGGCCGTCGAGATCGACCCCGCGCTCGACACCGAACTCGAGATCGAAGCGGTCGTCGAGCCGGTGGTCGCGGCGGACGACGACGAAGACGACGATGACGACGACGAGGTCGAGGTAGGCCCCGTCGTCCGCACCGCGATCTCGCGGGCTCCGTCCTCGACCCCGCAGAAGTCGGGCGACTTCGTGTGGGACGAGGAGGAGTCCGAGGCACTGCGGCAGGCCCGCAAGGACGCCGAGCTCACCGCGTCGGCCGACTCCGTCCGCGCCTACCTCAAGCAGATCGGCAAGGTGGCGCTCCTCAACGCGGAGGAGGAGGTCGAGCTCGCCAAGCGGATCGAGGCCGGCCTCTACGCCGCCGAGCGGTTGCGCCGGGCGATCGAGGCCGGGGAGAAGGTCTCCCCGCAGCTGCGGCGCGACCTGCGCTGGATCGTCCGCGACGGCGAGCGGGCCAAGAACCACCTGCTCGAGGCGAACCTGAGGCTCGTGGTCTCGCTGGCCAAGCGCTACACCGGCCGCGGCATGGCGTTCCTGGACCTGATCCAGGAGGGCAACCTCGGCCTGATCCGCGCCGTCGAGAAGTTCGACTACACCAAGGGCTACAAGTTCTCCACGTACGCCACGTGGTGGATCCGCCAGGCCATCACCCGAGCGATGGCCGACCAGGCCCGCACCATCCGCATCCCGGTGCACATGGTCGAGGTCATCAACAAGCTCGGCCGCATCCAGCGCGAGCTGCTCCAGGACCTGGGCCGTGAGCCCACGCCGGAGGAGCTGGCCAAGGAGATGGACATCACCCCGGAGAAGGTGCTGGAGATCCAGCAGTACGCCCGGGAGCCCATCTCGCTGGACCAGACGATCGGCGACGAGGGCGACTCCCAGCTCGGCGACTTCATCGAAGACTCCGAGGCCGTGGTCGCGGTCGACGCCGTATCGTTCACGCTGCTGCAGGACCAGCTCCAGTCGGTGCTGGCCACGCTGAGCGAGCGCGAGGCGGGTGTCGTCCGGCTGCGGTTCGGCCTGACGGACGGCCAGCCCCGCACGCTCGACGAGATCGGGCAGGTCTACGGGGTCACCCGTGAGCGGATCCGCCAGATCGAGTCGAAGACGATGTCGAAGCTGCGCCACCCGTCGCGCTCGCAGGTCCTGCGCGACTACCTGGACTGAGATAGCGGCCCGCCATCACGCCTCTGAGCTGCAATTACGCAGCTCAGGGGCGTAATGTGCGTTCGCCGAGCGCGTCGAGCTTGACCGGGTTCAGCACGGAGAAGATCTGACGGATCCGTCCGGCCTGCACGTCCAGGGCCAGGAGTTGCTCCTGCCTGCCGATCTTCATCCGGACACCGACGTGCCCGTTGACGTCGACCACGGTGGTGGGGCCGATCTCGTAGCGACGGAACAGCCCGGCCCAGAACGCGGCGACCTTTCGCGGACCGAGGATGGGGCGACGGGCCTGGCGCACGAGTCCGCCCCCGTCGGTCCAGCTCGTGACGTCCTCGGCGAACATCGCGGACAGGCTGTTCAGGTCGCCGTCCCGCGCCGCGTGGAGGAAGCCCTCGAGCAGGCGGGCGTGCTCCTCGCTGGTAGCCGGGAACCGGTGGTGCCCGCCTGAGAGGTGAGCATGGGCCCGGTGGAAGGTCTGCCTGCAGGCCGCGGCGGACAGGCCGACGGTCTCCGCGATCTCGTCGTAGGGCAACTCGAAGGCCGCACGCAGCACGAACACGGCACGCTCCGGCGGGGAGAGCCGCTCCATCAGGTGCACGGTGGCGAAGCTGACGGTGTCGCGGAGCTCGGCGGTGTCCAGTGGGCCGAGCGCGTCCGTCGCCACCGGTTCGGGCAGCCATGGCCCGACATAGGCGGTGCGCGTGACCCTGGCCGAGCGCAGGTGGTCCAGCGCGAGCCTGGTCACGATCGTCATGAGGAACCCGCGCGGATCACGGACGTCGGTGCGATCGGCGCCCATCCATCGGAGGTAGGCGTCCTGGACGACGTCCTCGGCGTCCCACACGCTGCCCAGCAGGCGGTACGCGAGCCCCAGCAGCACACGGCGGTGCTCCTCGAAGACCGCCGAGGGCAGCGACCCGGTCATGGCGCGACCTGCGCCGTCAGCTCGTGGGCGAGGCCCGCCCGCCACGACCGGTGCCGCGGACGCCAGTCCAGCGCCAGCCGGGCCCGCGCGTTGTCCGCCCCGCGCAGCGCACCGAGGTAGGCCGCGCCCCATCCGCCGGCCACGAGCCGGACCACCGCGCGCGGCATCCGCCGGGGTCGCGGCGCGTCGAGCAGCCCGGCCATCACCGGCAGCCAGTCGCGGATGGGAGCCGGGTCGTCGTCGACGACGTTGAGCACACCGGGGGTCTTCCGGTCCAGCGCGGCCAGCACCGCCGTCGCCACGTCGTCCACGTGGATGAGCGAGAACACCGAGGCACCACCCCCGACCAGCGGCACCTTCCCCGCACGCACGTCGGCGACGAAGGATCCGTCTCCTGCGAACATCGTGCCCGGGCCGTACAGATGCCCCAACCGCAGAACGGTGCCACCCGCCTGCGTCGTCGACGCCTCCAGTTCCCGCAACGCCGCCACCACCGGGGCGAACGCAGCTGGCGGACGCCGCCAGAGCGGCTCGTCCTCGTTGGCGATCCCGGCGTCGGACGGCTCGTAGGCGTAGGCGAGGCCTTGGGCGATCACCCGGTGCACCCCGGTGTCCCGAGCGGCGTCGAGCAGGTGGCGCGTGCCCTCGGTCCGTAACCGGTTGGTCGCCGCGAACTCGGCCGCGATGCGCCGCGGGTTCAGCCGAGCCGGGATCGCCGTCAGCATGTTGACGACCGCGTCCGGCGCGACCTCACGCATCACTTTCGACACCGCGGACCGGTCCAGCGCATCGACGGCGAGCATCCGCCCCGGACCCGGGCGGGCCGCGCGCGACAGTCCGATCACGTCGTGCCCCGCCGACTCCAACAGCGGGAGCAGCGGTCGCCCTATTGCCCCGGTCGCCCCCGCCACCAGCACCTTCATCGTCCCTCCCGACCTCGTCCCGCAGGTATCGGACGAGGCAGCGCGTACGCACGTGACATGGGCAGACGTGATGCGAGTCAATTTCCTACCGGTCACATGGGAGGTCGTCCGCCCGTCCGACTGCTGCCTGTTCGACCACAGGGAGGAACCATGACGTGCCGACACCCCCACACCCTCGTCACCGGAGCGTCTTCCGGCATCGGCCGTGCCACGGCGCTTCGTCTCGTGGCCGCCGGGCACCACGTCTTCGCGGGCGTTCGTCGCGATGCAGCGGCTCGGGAGCTCGTCGAGGAGGCGGGGCCCGGGCTCACCCCGCTGCGCCTCGACATCACCGACGCGGATCAGATCGCCGAGGCCGTCACCACCGTCGGCGCGCACACCACTGCGCTCGACGGCCTGGTGAACAACGCGGGCGTCGGCCTGGCCGCGCCGGTCGAGCTGCTCCCGCTCGACGCGCTCCGCGCCCACCTGGAGATCAACGTCACCGGGCAGCTCGCGGTCACCCAGGCCTTTCTGCCCCTGTTGCGGCAGGCCCGCGGCCGGATCGTGTTCGTGAGCACGATCGGGGTGCGCTTCCGCCCACCGTTCGCCGGAGCGCTGGACGCGGCCAAGGCCGCCACGGCCACGCTCGCCGACGCGCTGCGCCAGGAGCTCGCGCCGTGGGACGTGCGCGTCGTGCTGGTCGAGCCCGCGAGCATCAACAGCGCCGCCGCCGACAAGGTCGCCCGCGACGCCGAGGCGATCCTGCGTGATGCGTCACCGGCGGCGCGGGCGCTGTCCGAGGACACGTTCAGCGCGATGCTCCCCGTGATGATGCGTCGTGAGCAGGCGGGCAGCCCGCCCGACGTCGCCGCTCGCACGATCGTCGAGGCTCTGACCAGACCTCGCCCCCGGGACGTCTATCTCACCGGGCGGTTCGCGCACCGTCTGGCGTTGATCAGCAAGCTGCCCGCACCCGCCCTCGACGCGGTGCGGCGGCGGATCTTCGGCCTACCGGCCCCGGGATCGCGTATGGCAGCCTGACGCCTCCAACCTCTGCGGGCGGGAGTTGGAGTGGGGTTGGAGCAGGTGGGCGGATCGTCTGTCCGAGCGGGCCCGACATGCAGGGCCCCGATCCCGGAAGGACCGTCATGACCGCCCTCTCCGTCCCCCTCGACCGGATCCCCGCCGACAGGGTCCACCGTCCCGGCACCCCCGGCTTCGACGCCGCACGCTCCGGGTTCGACCTGTCCGCGATCCCCTCCCCCGACCTCGTGGTCAGTGCCGCCGGCGAGGACGACGTGGCGGACGCGGTCCGCGTGGCACTCGACCACGGCTTTCCCGTCGCCGTCCGCGCGACCGGACACGGACCGGTCCCCGGCGTCGACCGCGGCCTGCTCGTCGACACCCGGGCGATGTCGACGGTCACGATCGATCCCGAGCGCCGCACCGCCACGATCGGCGCCGGCACGACGTGGACGTCCGTGCTGGCCGCGTGCGCCCCGTACGGGCTCGCCCCGCTCTGCGGCTCCGCACCGGACGTCGGCGCCGTGTCCTACGTCCTCGGCGGCGGCCTCGGCGTGCTCGGCAGGCGGTACGGCTACGCCGCCGACCGGGTCCGCCGGATCCGGCTGGTCACCGCGACCGGCGAACCGCGTGAGGTCACGGCGGACACGGACCCCGAACTGTTCTGGGCCGTCCGGGGCGGCGGCGGCAACGTCGGCGTCGCCACCGAGCTGGAGATCGACCTCGTCCCCGTCGCCGCCCTGTACGGCGGGGGGTTGTTCTTCCCCGGAGAGGCCGCGGCCGACCTCCTCGCCGCCTTCGGCCGGTGCACTGCCGGCGCGCCCGACGAGCTGAGCCTGTCGATCGCCTTCATCACCTTTCCCGACCTCGACGCGGTCCCGCCGCCGCTCCGCGGCCGGTTCGTCGGTCACCTCCGGGTCGCCCACCTCGGGGCACCGGCCGAGGCGGAGGCCCTCATCGCGCCGCTGCGCGCCGTGGCGACGCCGTTCGTGGACACCGTCCGGACCCTGCCCGTCGCCGAGATCGGCACCATCCACGCCGATCCGGTCCGTCCGCAGCCGGTGAGCTGCGGCGGCGCGGTCCTCCCCCGGTGGGACGACGCGGCGATCGACGTCCTGCTCGGTGGCATCGGCGCCACCCGGCCGCACATGCTGGAGGTACGGCACCTGGGCGGCGCACTCGCCCGACCGGCCGCCGTACCCAACGCCGTCGGCCATCGCGACGCCCTCTTCAACATCTTCACCTCGGCCTACCCCGGCCCAACCTTCGCCGGAGCCGCCGCGGTCCAGACCGACCTGTACCGGCGGCTGCTGCCCTGGACCGGCGGACGGGCCCTGTACAACTTCTCGGGCCGCCCGGACGGTCGCGCCACCGACGCGCGAACGGCCTTCGACGAGGCCGCCTTCGCCCGGCTCCAGGCCGTCAAGGCCGCGTGGGACCCGGGGAACATGTTCCGGTTCAACGTCAACATCCCGCCCGCCCCGGCCGCCCCAGGGAGGAAGCCATGACTCTCCAGGAGCGCATGCGGGAGATGTTCACGCGCATGGTCGAGGCCAAGGACGCCTCGGTGGTCGACGCCTACTACGACCCGGACTTCCTGCTCACCACGAACGGCCTCACCCAGGATCTCGCGGCCTTCCGGGCCGGGCACGAACGCGTCTACCCGACCGCGATCACCTACCGGGTCGAGTACGACGAGGAGTCGTGGGTCGAGTCCGGCGACCGCCTGGCCGCCCGGGTCTGGATCACCACGCAGCGGCCCGGCGAGGAGGCGCACCGCATCGAGGTCGTGCTCGTCGCCGAGTACCGCGCGGGGCGCATCCTGCGCCTGCACGAGCTCACCTGGCCGGACTGGTCGCAGCTCTCCGCGTTCGAGACCTACTGAGGCCAGGCGCTCAGGCGGGCGGCCGCGGGCGGAACGGGACCTGCTCGGCCTGGCCCTTGCCCAGCACCAGCGCCGTCCCGGCGGGGATCTCGTGCCACAACCGGGGCAGCGGGGCGAGCGGCTCGGAGACGACGACGCGCGAGTCGGCGCCGAAGTGGGCGAACCGCTCGCTCTCCGGGTAGAGCTCGCGCAGCGACTCGACGTCCGCGCTGTAGTAGAGGGTGTTCACGACCGGTCCACTTGCGTACCGGGCGGCCCACAGCCGCTCCCCGTCGCTGACGCCGACCGTCATCTGCAGCGGCTCGGCGATCCCGGCGGCCGCACCGAGCGACTCCACGAACCCGGCCATCCGCTCCAGGCCGCCGATCGGGTCCTCCTCCAGCCCGAAGGTGAGCGCGAGGTGGAACAGCAGCTCGGAGTCGGTCGTCCCCTTGACGTTCGGGAACAGGTCGGGGCGCACCGCCAGCAGCATGTCGCGGCGCAGGCCCTCGTACCCGTCGACGTAGCCGTTGTGCACGAACATCCACCGGCCCCAGGCGAAGGGGTGGCAGTTGGTCTCCTGCACCGGGGTGCCGGTGGCCGCACGCACATGGGCCAGGAACAGCGGCGAGAAGATCTCCGAGGCCAGCGTGTGCAGGTTGCGGTCCCCCCACGCCGGCGTGGCGCTGTGGAAGATCGCGGGGACCTCGCGCCGGCCGTACCAGCCCAGGCCGAACCCGTCGCCGTTCGGCACGGCCATGTCGGGGGCGTGCCGCCTGCTCTGCTCGATGAGCGAGCGCTCCGGGTCGTAGAGCAGCTCCCGCGGCTCGATCGGACTACCGAGATACCCGAGCCAGCGACACATGACGACCCCTCTTCGCATCGGTGGGCCCACCGTCCCACAGACCTCGTGCGTCATCACCTCTGCACGAGGGGATCCGCCCCGCGTCCGGGGGTATCGCCGCGGTCCGATCCAGCGGGATGCTGCACCACGACAACGTCACCGGTGATACCGGAGCGACGACGCAGCGCGAGTACCAGCGAGGAGACCTCCATGCCTGTGACGTCGCCACCGACCGAACCGGTGGAGTGGGTGGCCATCACGTTTCCCGGGCCGACGCTCGGTACCGGGGTGGCCACACCTCTCGGGGAGCTCGTCGAGGCGAAGACCGTCCGCGTGCTGGACGCCGTGGTCGTGCACAAGGCGGCCGACGGCACCGTGACCGAGGGCGAGCTCGCCGACGAGACATCGGCCTTCGACCCGGTGGAGGGCGAGGTCCTGGAGCTGGTGAGCCACGCCGACCTCGCGACGATCGCCGATCGGCTCGCGAACGACACGACGACGCTGGTGCTGGTCTGGGAGAACCGGTGGGTGGCCGGTTTCGCCGACGCGGTGCGGGCGGCCGGCGGCAGCGTGCTCGCCCACGACCGGGTGTCACCGGACGACGTCGCGCGAGCCCTGGCCGTCGAGGTCGCGGCCGCGCCGGTGGACGGAAGCGGGGCATGAGGCGGGGGTTCGGCCGGGGCCGGCGCGGTCCGGGGCTGCTGGCCACGGTGGCCCGCACCGCCGTCGTCGCCGGCACGGCCACGGCGGTGGCGGGTCGCGTCGACGCCGCACAGCAGGCCGCGGCGCAGCGGCAGCAGGAGGGGGCCGCGGCGCAGGAGCAGCTCCGACAGATGCACCTGCAGGACCGGATCGACAGCCAGGTCGAGGCCCGGCTGGCTGGAGCGGCGCAGGCAGCTCCCCCACAGGCGGCTCCCGCACCGGCGCGGCCGTCGGTCGACGAGCTCCACGCCCAGCTCACCAAGCTCGGCGAGCTGCGGACCGCAGGGCTGCTGACCGACGCGGAGTTCGCCGAACAGAAGGCGCGGCTGCTCGCATGACCGACACCCCGGGCAACGGGACACCGTCGCCGCCGCCCCGCCGCGTCGCGATCGCCTGTCAGGGCGGCGGCAGCCACACGGCGTTCACCGCCGGCGTCCTGAGCCGGCTGCTGGACGGCCCCGAGCTCGACGAGTACGAGATCGTCGGGCTCAGCGGCACCTCCGGCGGCGCGGTCTGCGCCCTGCTGGCCTGGACGGCGCTGCGCGACGGCGACCGGCACAAGGCGCGGGAGCTGCTCGACGGGTTCTGGACGGACAACTCCGCCGTCACGCCGGTCGACGCCGCCGCCAACATGTGGCTGATCTGGGCGAGCACCCTGCAGAGCGCCGGGTTCCTGCCCGCCGTCAGCCCGTACGACCTGCCACCCACCGGGCTCGACCACTTCCGGGACCTGCTGACGCGCCGCGTCGACTTCGGCCTGATCGAGCCCGACCCGGACGGCGCGCAGACCCAGCTCCTGATCGGCGCCGTCGACGTGCTGTCCGGTCAGTTCCGCGCGTTCGACAGCCGGCGCGAGCGGATCGTTCCGGACATGATCCTCGCGTCGGCCGCCATCCCCACCGTCTTCCCGACCGTGCACGTCGACGGGGGCGCCTACTGGGACGGCCTGTTCTCCCAGAACCCCCCGGTGCAGGACCTGCTCGACTCGCGCCCGGACGAGCTGTGGGTCATCCAGATCAACCCGACGGCCCGGGCCGACGAGCCGAAGACGGTGCTCGACATCACCGACCGGCGCAACGAGCTGTCCGGCAACCTCTCGCTCTACCAGGAGCTGCACCACATCGAGGTGATCGACCGGCTGCTCGCCGAGGGTCTGCTCGTCGGCGACCGGTACAAGCACGTCACCGTGCGCATCCTGGAGTTCGCCCGCCCGCTCTCGTCGAAGCGGCTCGGGCCGGCGTCGAAGCTCAACCGCGACGCCCGGTTCATCCGTGAACTCATGGCCCAGGGCGAGCAGCAGGCCGAGGAGTTCCTCGCGATGCTGGTGTTCGAGCGTGCCTGGCGGAGCCAGGACGTCGACGGCGTGCTGTCGATCCTGGCGCCGGACGTCGAGCTGACCTCGACCGCGCCGTTCCGCCCGCGCGACGGCCTGCGTGGCGGTCCGGCCCGCACCGAGGTCGCCGAGCTGTGCGCCGCGGTGAGCCTGGACCTCACCCGCAAGCAGCTCACCCGGGAGCGGGCGACGTGGACGGTCCGGGTCGACGGCGCGGCTGACCGGCGCGGCCGTGTGGAGGCCGAGATCGTGGACGGCCGCGTGATCCGGCTGCAGTTGGGCCCGGCGGCGTAGCCGTGGTGGTGCTCCCCCGGACCCTGGTCATCCTGCTCGAACTCGCCGCCGCGGTGGTGATCGTCGCCGGCATCCAGGCCGCCGCATGGCTCGTCGGACCGGTGTTCCTGGCCCTCGTCATCGTGATCACGGTGCACCCCGTGCAGGCCCGCCTGCGCGGCTGGGGCCTGCCCGCCTGGGCGTCGACGACCCTGCTGGTGCTCGCCGTGTACGGCGTGCTCCTGGTGCTGGCCGGGGTCGTCGTGGTGTCGATCGCCCGGCTCGCGACGCTGCTGCCGAGCTACGCGGCCGAGTTCAGCAGCCTGCTCGGTTCGGTGACCGCGGAGCTGGCGCGGTTCGGCGTCGGTGCCGACCAGTTGCGCGCGCTCGCCGGCACGCTGGACTACGGCCGGCTGGTCGGCGTCGTCTCCGGGCTCCTGCTCGGATTGACCAGCCTGCTGGGCAACCTCGTGTTCCTGCTCTCGCTGCTGCTGTTCCTCAGCATCGAGGCCTCCGGAGCCGCCGACCGGCTCGCGTGGATCGCGCGCGACCGCGCGCCGATCGCCACCGCGTTGACCGGGTTCGTCGGCTCCACCCGCCGGTACATGGGCGTCAACACCGTCTTCGGCCTGCTGACCGGCCTGGTCGACACGGTGATGCTGGGCCTGTTGGGCGTGCCGCTGGCCGTCCTCTGGGGGCTGCTGGTGTTCATCACCAACTACATCCCCTACGTCGGCTTCTGGATCGGGCTCGTCCCACCGGTGCTGCTCGCCCTGCTGACCGGCGGCTGGCAGCTGGCCGGCATCGTCCTCGCGCTCTACACCGTCGTGAACTTCGTGCTGACGTCGGTGATCCAGCCCAAGTACGTCGGCGACGCGGTGGGGATCTCGGTCTCGCTCACCCTGGTCGCGCTGGTGTTCTGGGGATGGGTGCTCGGCGTGATCGGCGCGGTGCTCGCTGTGCCGCTGACCCTGTTCGCGAAGTCGCTGCTCGTCGACATCGACCCGAAGGTGCGCTGGACGGATGCCATCCTCGGCTCGACCACCACGGCCCGGCTCAGTGCCGCGGCCGTCGGCCCGCCGCCAGGTGATGACGGCAGGCCGACACCCCCGCCGGACGGCCCGTAGCCGGCGATCCGGCGTCGTCCATCATGGTGGGGTTCACTGACGAGCACCGACCCGACGGATGGCGACGATGACCGAGCCCCTCGACCCGCTCCCCGCCGGCCCGGCCCGCCCCCGCCTGGAGGTCGGCCGCCTCTGGGCGGGCGGCGTGGCCACCGCGGTCGTCGCCGCGTTGCTCGCCCTCGTCGGGGTGCTCATCGTCCGCGCGGTGCTGCGGATCGCCGTGTACGCCCCGGCCGGGGCAGGCGCCTTCGGCGACTCGCGGACCGTGGTGCTGTGCCTCGTGAGCGCCGCGGCCGCCATCGCGGCGGCCGGTCTCCTGCACCTGCTGCTCGTGGCGGCGCCCCGGCCGCTGACCTACTTCAGCTGGATCGTCGGGCTGCTCACCGCGGCCGCGGCCGTGATCCCGTTCACCTACTCGGCCGGTCTGGCCGTGGCGTTCGCGCAGGGGATCATCCACCTCGTGGTGGGGGCGGCCATCGGCAGCCTGCTCTCGGGCGCCGCGGCCAACGCCACCCGTCCCATGCATGTGCCGCAGGGCCGGTTCGAGGTCGACGAGTACCGGGAGTGACGCTCAGCTGCCCGCGCGGACCAATGCACGGAGCGCCGCGCTGCGCAGGTAGAGGCCGAGCCAGACCAGCACGCCGGTGTAGACCGGGAACAGCAGGTAGCCCAGCACCGGGGCCTCGATCCGCAGCTGCGCGCAGACGGCGCCGCCCAGGTAGCCGGTGAGCAGCACGGCTCCCAGCACCGCGGTGCGCGGGATCAGGTAGAGCACGAGGCAGGCGAGCAACGTGCCGCCGATCACCGGGACGGTGGTGGCCGGGAAGCCCATCTGCACCGTCGCCTCGACCACCGCGGGCAGCTGCAGGAGCTTCGTGACCGAGTCGAAGAGCAGGAACAGCGCCACGAGGCTCGTGAGCACCCATCCGGTGATCCGGGCGGCGCGGCCGGGAGCGGTGGCGGCGGGGGCGGCGGTGCGGTCGATGAGGGTCATCTTTCCGGTCCTCTCGTGCGGGGCGGGTACCGGATGAGACGGCGGTCGGCGCGGAAACTCATCGCCCGGGACGGTCGGGCGGGTCCTCATGGCGTCCGAGGCGCGGCCGCCCGCCGAAGGGACGAGGATCGACGATCCCGACACCCGGCATCGACCTGAGGAGAACAGCAATGCGAGGAGCAGTCCTCTACGCCCCCGGCGACATCCGCGTCGACGACCGCGACGACCCTGCGATCGTCGAGCCGACCGACGCCGTCATCCGGATGGCGGCCACGTGCGTGTGCGGGTCGGACCTGTGGCCCTACCGCGGGATCGAGGAGGTGGACGGGCCGTCGCCGATGGGGCACGAGTACGTCGGCATCGTCGAGGAGGTCGGGAGCGATGTCCGGAACGTGAAGCCGGGGCAGTTCGTCGTCGGCTCGTTCTTCGCCTCGGACAACACCTGCGAGATCTGCCGGGCCGGCTACCAGACCTCGTGCGTGCAGCGGCAGCCCGGCGCCGCGACCGGCGCACAGGCCCAGTACTGCCGGATCCCGCTGGCCGACGGCACCCTCGTCGCGACCCCGGACGTCCCGCCGGCCGACCTGGTCCCGAGCCTGCTCGCGGCCTCGGACGTGCTCGGCACCGGCTGGTTCGGCGCCGTCGCCGCCGAGGTGGGCCCCGGCAAGACCGTCGCGGTCGTGGGTGACGGCGCGGTCGGCCTCCTCGGCGTCCTGGCCGCGAAGCAGCTCGGCGCCGACCGGATCATCGCGATGAGCCGTCACGAGTCGCGGCAGAAGCTCGCGCTGGAGTTCGGCGCGACGGACATCGTCACCGAACGCGGCGACGACGGCGTCGCGAAGATCAAGGACCTCACCGACGGCCTGGGCGCGCACTCGGTGATCGAGGCCGTCGGCACCCAGGAGTCGATGATGCAGGCGATCCGCTCCACCCGCCCCGGCGGGCACGTCGGCTACGTCGGCGTCTCCCACGACGTCGAGCTCCCCGGCCAGGAGCTGTTCTTCTCCCACGTGCACCTGCACGGCGGCCCGGCCCCGGTACGCCGCTTCCTGCCCGACCTGATCGACCTGATCTGGAACCGCACGATCGACCCCGGCAAGGTCTTCGACCTCACCCTGCCCCTCGACCAGGCCGCCGAGGGTTACAAGGCGATGGACGAGCGCCGCGCCATCAAGACCCTGCTGCAGCCCTGATCCCGCACCCGACCCGGCACGTGCACGCCGCTCAGTGCCGCAGGGCGAGACCCAGCAGACGCCCGAGCGTCGCGGCGATCAGGCCCGCCGCGACGCTGCCCGTCAGGTAGACCGCCGCCACCGCGAGCACCCGCCGCTGCGCCAGCGCGACAGTCTCGTACGCGAAGGTGCTGTAGGTCGTCAACGCGCCGCAGAACCCGACGCCGACCAGCGCCGTCACCCCGGGCCCCGCGGTGACCGAGACGAGCCCCAGCACGAAGGAGCCCACGACGTTCACGGTGAACGTGCCCCACGGGAACCGGCCGGGGAGGAGCCGCTGCAGCGCCCGGTCGGTCAGGTACCGCGCGGGCGCACCGACCGCGGCACCCAACGCCACCCACAGCACGGTCATGCGCGGTCCGGAAGCAGGGCGCGGGTGCTCGCGACTCCGACCGCCGCCGCGGCCACGGCCAGCACCGGGGTGAGCACGAGGTAGAGGAGCGCGGGCCCTGCGGGGCCGCCGCCGAACGCCGCCAGGGTGTCGACGGTGTAGGTGGAGAACGTGGTGTAGCCGCCGAGCACGCCGACGCCGAGCAGGGGGCGGACCAGCGGGTGCCGGATCCGCTCGCTGACCAGCACCATCAGCACGCCGATGAGCAGGCAGCCGGTGACGTTGGCGATCAGGGTCGACCAGGCCCACGCCCCGGGAGCGTGCGGCAGGCCGACCGCCAGCCCGTAGCGGGCTTCGGCGCCCACGACCCCGCCGACCGCCACGGTGGCGACGACCGCGAGCAGGTGCGGCTGCCCGGACGCACGGGGGGACACCGGGCGACCGTACGCCCGGAGCGGATCACGTTCCCACCCGCGCCGCGCCGGACCCGGTGCCCCCGACGGCACCGTTCCGGCGGCCGCGGTCAGGCCGACTCGGCGTCCAGGCCCACGTGCTCCAGGGTGCGCCGCAGGCTGCGGAGCACCCGACCGCGCGTGGGGCCGATGCTGCCCGGCGGCAGGTCCAGCGCCTGCGAGATGTCGGCGTAGTGCACGTCGTCGTCGGCGAAGAGCGCCCTGACCAGGACCCGGCGGCGCTGCGGCAGCTGCTCCACCGCCTGCTGCACCATGCCGCGCGTCTCCCGGGAGAGGACGACGGCCTCGGGGCAGGCGGCGTCGGGGCTCACCTCGGCCTCGAAGAGCCCGTCCGGCACCTCGCGGGCCGTCCGGCGCAGGACCGCCAGACACTCCCGGCGCGCCGTGGTGGCGAGCCAGCCGCTCAGCCGGTCCGGCTCGCGCACCGTCTCGAGCCGCTCGAACGCGCGCAGCCAGGTGTTCTGCATGACGTCCGCCGTGTCGGCGTCCGACAGCCGGTACGACCGCGCCACCTTGCCGACCATCCCCCGATAGCGGCGCACGATCTCCTGCCAGGCCTCCGGATCGTGCGCGCACGCGCGGCGAACGAGGTCGGAGCCTGGAGCACTCTCAGGAGGGATGGTCTCGGCAGGGGCCTTCTCGGTGCAGGTCATCGTGCAACTCCTGGCACAGCGGGCGTTCGGGGGGACGGCCCACTGTCCGCCGACGCGCTTGCAGGCTTCTTGCAAACGCCTGCGCGAGCGACGGCCCTGATCCGCTCGTCGGAGTCAGCCCGACCGAACCGGCTCTTCGCTCTTGGGCCGTTCGGCGGCCACCTCGTCGACCTCGGCCCGAACAGCCTGTGCACGGACCGGCTGCCCCATGGCGACGAGGGCGTCGGCGAGCCGCTCACCGGCCAGGAGCGTGCTCGAGTGGGCGGGGCCGAGCGCCGCGACGAAGATCTCGCGCGCCCGGGTCTGGGTGGCGACGGCCTGGTCCGACGCTCCGGAGTCGGCCAGCGCCAGCCCCAGGTTCGTCAGCGCCATCCCGACGCGCGAGTCGTCCGGCCCGAGCACGCGTTCGAGCAGGCGGACGCCGCGCCGGTGCGCCTCGATGGCCTCGTCGACCCGGCCCTGCAACCGCAGGGCGTAGCCGAGCTTGTCGAGCGCCTGGGCGGTGTCGGGGTGGTCCGGGCCACCGACCCGGATGAACGCCTCGATCGCCGCCCGCTGGTGGGCCACCGCCTCGTCCAGCCGGCCCATGTCCTGCTCGACCATGCCGAGCCCGGCGGTGGCGTGCGCCCAGCCGCGTTCGTCGCGGCGTCCCTGCTCCTCCAGCATGGCGAGGCCCGAGCGGAACGCCTCCCCCGCCGCCTCGAAGGCGCCGCTGCCCCACAGCGTGTAGCCCAGGTCGATCAGCACCTCCGGCTCCAGGTCCGCACGGCCGGCCCTGTGCAGGACGTCGAGCGCGCGCCGGTGCGCGGTGATCGCGGCAGGGGCGTCGTCCGCGCAGTTGAGCACGTGGCCGAGCCGGTTGTGGGCGTGCGCGAGCACCTCGGCGTACTCGGGGTCGTCGGGGTGCACCGTCGCCTCCAGGAGCGCGACCGCGAGATGGTGCAGGTCCAGCGCCGGCGCGAGCCGGCCCGCGGCATCGAGCACCTGCCCGAGCGCACAGGTCAGGCGCCCGCGAACCGCGGGGTCGCGATCTGCGGCGTGCAGGCGCAGCGCCGCACGGAGCACGTGTTCGGCGGCCGGGTAGAGCGCGCGCTCGGCCTGACGGCGGGCGACGGACTCCAAGGCCTCGACCAGACCGTCCGGCTCGGCGCCCAGCGCCTCGGCGTGCCCGGCGAGGACGACGAGGTGCGCCGCGAGGTCGTCGGGGACGTCGCGGCCAACCTCGCCCGCCTGCCCGACGCAGGCCTGCGCCACCGTGCCGAGCCGGTCGCGGCGAGCCGCCACGCTCATCCGCGCGCGGACGACGTCCTGCACCAGCCGGTGGACCCGCACGGTGTCGGTCTCGCGGTCGACCAGCGAGAGCCGCAGCAGCTCCCGCAACGCCTCCTGCAGCTCCAGCTCGTCGCGCTCGAACCGGTCCAGGGTCGCGACGGAGATGGCGTCCGGGGCGAGGAACGCGATCGTCTCCAGCAGGTCCGCGGCCCGGGGCGAGCGGGCGGCCAGCCGGTCGAAGGCGAGCCCCCACGTGGTGGCGACCGTCCGTCCGGAGCCCTCGACGTCACGCAGGAGCAGCCCGTCGCGGTGGCGCCGGAACAGGTCGACGTAGTCGGGCAGCGACATCCGCGTCTGCTCGATGTAGGCGCACGCCTGCTCGAGCGCCAGCGGCAGGTCGCCGAGCAGTTCAGCGAGCGTGTCCGCCTCGACGGGACGGTCGCCGGTCCGGGTGGCGACGTACGCCAGGGACTCGCCGCGCGCCAGCGGCCCGACCGCGACGGGGTGCGCGATCCGTCGCCAGGCCGGGTTGCGTGAGGTGATGATGACGTCGCCGTGCCGGGCCGCGGGCAGGAACGGCTCGAGCTGGGCGGGCTCGTCCGCGTTGTCGTAGACGAGCAGCCAGCCGGGCGTGCGGTCCAGCTCCGCCCACAGCGCCGCGCGGGCGTCCTCCCGCCGCTCGAACGGGGCGATGCCCAGGGCGGTGGCCAGCGCCGCCAGCCCGGTGGCCGTGCCGGCGGGGTCTTCGGCGGAGATCCACCAGGCGACCCGCCCGTGCCGGTGCCGCTGGTGCGCCAGCTCGAGGGCGAGCTCGGTCTTGCCCACCCCGCCCAGCCCCGTCAGCGCGACCGCGCGGGGGCGGCGGGTGTCGTCGTCCAGGGTCGCGTCGACGGCCGCGAGCAGCCCCCGGCGGCCGACGAACGACCGGTTCCGGGGCGGCAGGTGGGTGGGCAGGACGGTGCCACCGACGCCGGGCAGCGGGTCGTGGGCCAGCACCGCGGCGCGCACCCGGCGCAGCGCAGGCGTGGGCTCGACCCCGAGCTCGTCGGCCAGCGCGCCGCAGCACCGGTCGTAGGCCGCGAGCGCGTCGGCCTGCCGGTTCGCGGCGTAGAGCGCGCGGACGAGCTGGACGGTCACCGATTCGCGCAGCGGGTCGCGTGCCGCGAGCTCCTCCAGCAGCGCCACGTCGTCGGCCGCCCGACCCTGGCGGGCATGCGCGTCGGCCAGGGACTCGGCCGCCACCACGCGCATGTCCTCGAACCGGGCGACGACCGGCGCGAGGAACGGCATCTGCCCCTGCGCGCCGTTGCCGAACGCACACGGGCCCGTCCACCGGGCCAGCGCGACCTCGAGCAGCGCCGCGGCGTCTTCGTCGTTGCCGCGGGCCAGTGCCCGGCGGCCGGCGTCGACGTCGGCCACGAACTGGTCGGCGTCGACCGTCACCACGCCGCGGTCGAGGACGTAGCCGTCGGCCCGCCGGGGCAACGCGGCGGGCCCGAGGAGACGGCGGAGCCGCGAGACGTACGCCTGCACGGCTCCGACGGTCGCCTCCGCGGAGCGCTCGTCCCACACGTCGTGCAGCACCTGCTCGGCCGTGACCGCCTCGGACCCGGCGATCAGGATCCGGGCCAGCACGGCGCGCTGCCGGGGACCGCCGAGGTTGACGGCGTCGTCGCCGACCGTCGCGGAGAAGCCGCCGAGCACCCGGACGACGGCTCGGGAACCCGCACGCCCGTCCGCAACGCCCACCCCGGTGCCGCCCCCGTCCCGGACCGTCACGCCGTCTTCCACCGCTGCCCCTCGGTCGACGGCGACCCCCGGCCGCTCGGGGGGCACCGTCTGTCTCGCCGTTGTATCCACGCGGGCTTCCGCGCCGTCATGCAACCACCGACCCCGTGCCCGAGGAGCCGCGATGCCGCTGACGATCGCCCACGCCACCACCGAGAGTCTCCCACGTGTGGTCCTTGCAACAGCCGGGACATCGACGCTGGACGTGCTGTTGCCGTTCCGCGTCGACCTCGACGACCCGGCTCGGACGGTCACCGGCTGGGACCTCGACGTCGAGGTGGACGGGCGGTCGTGGGGGTCGCGGGTGCGCAGCCGGCGGCTGCGCGACGGGCTGGCCGACGCGATCCGCGAGCGGATGGCGCGGACGGGCGTGTTCACCTTCGACCACCTGCCTTACTACGCCGGGCTGCACGACGACGACATCCGCGCCGGGCGCGCGGTGTACCTGGAGTGCCGCGTGCCGGGCGTGCGGCCGGGCGCGACGGTGACGTACGCGCTGTCGGTCACCGTGAGCGGCGGCGGCCGGTCCGAGACGCTCGTGAGCGGGCCGCGGACCCTGCACGCCGTCGACCCGCGCTTCACCCGCGACGAGGTCCGGCGGATCCACAGCCCCGGCACGTTCCAGGCAGGCCGGGCGTGGGTGCTGCACCACCGGCGGGACGCCGCGCTGGACCAGTTCCGGATCGACGTGGCCGACCTCGGCGCCGACGGGCCGCCCGAGCGCGCCGACCTGGTCGTGCAGGTGGGCGACACCGTGATCGACCTGCCTGCCGGCCGCTACCCGACCGTGCCGCTGGTCGACGTCGCCGCGGACTCGGTGACGTTCGCGGTGCCGGCCGACGGCGCGACACCGCCCCCGGTGACCGTCCGGTACCGCGGCGGCGACCCCGTCACCGTCGACCCGGCCGGCCGGGTCGACGTCGGCACCGCTCGCGTGATTTTCGTGAACTTCGCCATCCAGGGCCTCAACGACCTGTTCGCCACGCCGGACGACGACTACCAGCCGCCACGCAGCTACACCCGCCTGACGATGCGCGACGAGGCGGCGAGCTACAGCAGCCGGCCCGGCAGCGAGGAGAACTCGGTCGGCGACGGCTACGCGTTCACGATCGACGCGCACCGCCGCTACCGGATCCCGCAGATGTGGGCGATGAACGGCGGCCTGGCCACCCTGCTCGCCCACGACTGCCCCGACGACGTCGACGCGCTGCGCCGCGACGTGCAGGCCGGCCTGCTCGTGCCCGTCGTCGCGGGCTACGGCGCCCACCGCCTGCCCTACTACACGGCCGACACGAACGTCGACGCCATCCGCTTCGGAGCCCGGGTCCTGGAGCAGGTGCTCGGCGCGGCCCGGCCCGTCTACTACCCCGACCAGCGGCTGACCACCTGCAAGGACAACGTCGCGGGGGCGCTGCGGTCGGCGGGCATGGAGTACGTCGTCGTCGACGCCGGTACCGGGCAGGGCGCGGTGCCCGACGGGGCGGTGGAGACACCGGGCAACACGGCGGTCGCCGACGCGAAGCCGCCGATGGGGGCGATGCACGACGGGCGCTGGCTGAACTGGCAGTACGTGTGGCGCGACCGGCGCAGCGGCACGAAGGTGCTGTTCATCGACCGCGAGATGAAGGACGGCCTGTTCGCGGCCGACGGCGACACGGCGGACCGCGGCAAGCCCGCACAGTCGATCCGGTGCAAGTTCCTGGAGATGGCGAGCGCGCCGGTGGTGCACGCGCGCAACCTGCTCGTCTACAGCGACGACGCGGACAAGGCCAGCGGCAACGGCTGGTTCGACGGGGGCTACGACACCCGCGCCGCCAACAACTTCCGCTACCAGGCGGTGCTGTCGTGGCTGGCGGCCCACCCGTGGGTCGAGGTCGTGACCACGGACGACCTGACCGACGACGACGTCGTCGGCGAGCTGGACCTGGTCCGGGCCAGCGACCCCTACATCGAGGAGCAGTGGAGGCTCCCGAATCCCGCCGCCGAGGGCCACGACAACGGGCTGGCCTACGACACCTGGTACGCGGCCTGGGCCGACACGAACGCGGTGTGGCTCGGGGAGACGCTGCGCGCGATGTCCGACCGGGCCGAGCAGGCGATCGACCGGTGCCGACCCGACGACCCGGACGACGCCGACGAGCTGCTGCTGCTCGCCCGCCTCTACTTCCTGATGTGTCTGCACGAGTCGCAGTGGTCGAAGCGGCCGCGGATCGAACCGGACAACGACGGGTTCGACCACTGCGAGAACTTCGTCGCCGCCGAGTCGCTGCAGCTGCGCAACGCGCACGTCTACCTGGCCGCGCGCCACTGGGCACGATGGGTGCGCGACGGCGGCACGGGAACGCACCGCGACGACGGCCCGGTGGTGGCGGCGGTCGCGCAGGCGGGTGTCCCCGGGGCCGTTCCGACGTGGTGGCGCGCGGACCGGGCCGGGCTGCAGTGGGACCACGACCCGCTCACGAACGTCGTGCTCTACAACGAGCACGCGCTGGTCGTCGCCGACCGCAACGGCGGCCGGATCACGCACCTGTTCGCGATGGTCGGCGGGCGCCCCGTCTCGGTGAGCGGCACGTCGAAGGCCTACCAGTTCGTCGATGTCGACTGGGCCGGCGACAGCGGCGTGGAGTGCGACGGCCTGGTGCTGCAGAACACCGTCTGGAGCCCGAACCACGGTTACGTGGCCTGCGACGTCGAGGCCAGCCGGGGCACCATCGGTTCCCGGCCGCCCAACGACCGCGGCTTCGACCTCTACTACCCGGACAACTTCAACCTCTACGACGAGGTGTCCGGCGCCGACCCGCTCTCGGTGACCTTCGCGTACGGGCCCGGCACCGGCGAGGCGCCGCCCGCCACCGTCGCGACCCTCGACCGGCTGCTCGCCGCCGACCGCGACGCGAAGCTCGCCGGGGAGCGCGGGATCGTGCTCCACGATGTCGGCGAGTTCGGCGAGTTCCGCAAGACCATCGCCCTCGACGGCCGAACAGTGCAGATCTCGTACGAGGGCACCGAGCCGGGTCACCGCGTCGCCAACGAGTTCTGCGTCGACCTGCTCGCGGCGGCCCTGGACGGCCACCGGCAGCGACACACGGTGGCCGCGGACGGGCGCAGCGCCACCGTCACCAACGACGACGGGTTGTCGGTGCGCCTCGACCTGGGTCCGGGCTGTCGGTTCTCGGACGGGGTCATCACGCCGGCGGATGCGCCGACGGCCGACTCGCTCCGCCTGCACCGGGTGCTGACCGACGACCTGGAGATCGTGGCGCCCGACGGCGGCGACTTCTCCTACAGCATCGTGCTGCCGTAACGACACGTCGGTCGGGATCATCCACCGCGCTCGACAACGACATCAACTTCATCGACACCGCCGACGTCTACAGCCAGGGCGAGTCGGAGGTGATCTGAGAGGGGTCGACGCCGCCGACGCGCTGGCGGAGCTGGCCGACAAGTCCGGTCTTTCGCTGATCCATCTGGCGCTGGCGTTCACCCTGGCCCACCCGGCCGTGACGGCGCCGATCATCGGGCCGCGCACGATGGAGCAGCTGGAGTCGCAGCCCGGGGCGGCGGACGTCACGCTGTCGGCCGACGTCCTCGACGCGATCGACGAGATCGTCCCGCCGGGCGTGACGATCGCGGCCGGCGACGCGGGCTACGTGCCCCCGGCGCTGTCGGACCCGTTCCTGCGCGGACCCGCCTGAGCCGGCCGGTCAGCCGTCGGACCGCACCGCGACGGAGGCCGGCAGGTTGTCGAGCAGGTCGTCGGCGGCTCCGGCGAAGAGCCCCTGCACGTCGAGGTGGGTGCCGTTCCGGCGGTTCAGTCGCAGGTCGGCCACCGACCGGACGAGGAGTCGCTTGCGGCGCCGCACGTCGACGCTCTCCAGGTCGTCCGGTCCTCGGCCGAGGGTGACCGACGGGCGGTCGACGACGGCGAACCTCTCGTCCAGGTTCGCCACGGTCACCGCTGCCTCGGTCGCCACGACGATTCCCGATCCGGACGGGCCGTCGGGCGACGCGCCGGCGCTCACGTGACGCAGCCAGTCCTGGCGGCCGAGCACGGTTGCGCAGGTGGTGACGAGCAGCTGCCGGTTGCCCATGCGTTGCTGAGGGACGGGGACGACGTGCCGCAGCATCGCGTCGACGCCGATCGCGACCGTGGCCGGATCCAGTTCTTCGCTCAGCGTCACGCCGGCCGGGCGCGGCGATACCGCTCCGCCGCTGTGGGCGACGACCACCTCGACGAGGCGCTCGGTGTCGCTGCGGAGCGATCCCTGGCGCACGGCGACCGCCGTCTCACGCGGGAGGATGCGCGACAGGTCGTCGGGAACGCCGGTCCCCAGCAGGGGTGACCGGCGCAGGAAGACCGGGATCACCGGAAGCGTCCTGCGCGCCGCCTCCCGCAACTCCCACGCGACCCAGTCGGGCGACGTCGCGTCGCGCGCCCGCTCCACGAGCCGCTCCTCCCACCGTCGGCCGATCAACGCCACGACCGCCGCGCTCCCGTCGAGCCCCCGGCACAGCCCGCTCTTCGGGTCCCCGCGCCGGTTCAGCACCCAGGTGTCGAGGAAGACCCCGTCCTCGCCGAACCGGTCCCGCAGGACGGCAGCGACCAGTCCCGCGCCGAACGGGTCGTCCGCCCGGCGGTAGCTCACGAAGATGCGGCCCACCGCGTTCACCCGGCGGCGCGGGCATGGACGAGCAGCGGACGGACGTGGCCGCCACCGATGAGCCGCGAGATCCGCTCCGTCTGCTCCTGCGCACGCTGCCAGCGCGGATCGTCGCCGTGGTGGCGGGCCAGCAGGTCGTCGACGGCGTCGGCCCGCTCCTGCCAGGCCACGGGCGCCTGCGCGAGCCCGTCGGACTCCATGCTCTGCACCACCGTGAACCCGGCGCCCTCGAGGAGCTCCGTCAGCGCCTCCTCGGTCGGGAAGTCGTTGCCCTCGGGCAGCGGACCGGGCAGCGGACCACGCGCGACGAAGACGAGCAGACCCAGGTCGCCCTCGGCCCGCAGGACCCGGCGCAGTTCCCGGACGACGGCCGGGCGCTGCGGCCGCGGGACCGTGCACAGCACGCCGAGAGACTGCACCGCGTCGAACGCACCGGACCGCAGCGGCAGGGCCTCCGCGCCCGCGACGACCGTGGGCAGGCCGAACAGCCGCCGCCCGGCCGCCGCAGCGCTGCGCATCGGCTCCACGCACACCGGCTGCGCGCCGAAGTGGTCGGCGAGCCAGCCGGCCGGGCCGCCGACTCCCGAACCGACGTCGACGACCCGGGTCTCCCGGCCGATCACCAGCGCCTCGGCGAGCCAGGCCAGGTCCGACGGGCTGCCGCTGCCCCGGCAGCCGGCGGGGATGGCGTACTCGGGGCCGAGTTCCCGCACGGCGTCCTCGGTCCAGCCCGCGAGCAGGTCGAACTCGATCTCCTGGGCGGCGACGTCGTGGGCGTCGGTCTCGTCGGGCACGGTCTGCTCGGACGCGGTCATGTCGGGCCTGTTCCCCTTCCCCGGCTCAGCTCACCCTGCCCACCCTGATCGTCCGGGGCGAAACCGGCCCCGGCGGCGGCCGGGCTGAGGCCCCGCACGATCAACCGGGCTGATCGTGCGGGACGAAAACGGCCCCGGCGGCCGCGCTGAGGCCCCACACGATCAACCGGGCTGATCGTCCGGGACGAAAACGGCCCCGGCGGCCGCGCTGAGGCCCCGCACGATCAACGTGGCTGATCGTGTTCGGCGTGGATCCGCTCCGCGATCGCGGCCTTCACCTCCGCGCCCGCCACCTCGCCGCGCGCCGACGCCAGCCCGGACAGGTTGACGCCCACGACTCCGGGGATCGCGAGCAGGGCCCGCGCCTCGTCGACCGCCGCGGCGATGCCCGCCGCCATCGGGTCCGCTGCCGCAAGCACAGCCTCGACCACGGTGCCGTCGAGGTGCAGCCCCGGGAAGGCCTGCAGGACGCGGGCCGAGCGCTCGTCGGTGTAGACCGCGACGCCCGCGACGAACGGCAGCGTCGCCCCGGCCTCCCGCGCCTCGGCGACGAAGCGGGCGACCGCCGCCGGGCTGCCGGCGTGGTTGAGCACGCACAGGCGCGCTCCGGCGCGCTGCTTGGTCGCCACCCGCGCGGGTCGCAGGTGCCGCGGTGCGGCCTCCGGCGCCTCCGGAACGGTGGCGACCAGCCCCGCGGCGGAGGCGATGGCGGCGAGCCGGGTGCCGTCGAGATCGAAGACCTGCGTGACGCCGGGACGCACCCCCGGCGCACGGACGTCACCCGTCGCGCACAGCACGCCCTCGACCCCGACCGCGGCGAGTCCCATGATCTCCTGCTCGAGCACGACCCGGTTGCGGTCGCGGCAGGTCAGCGTGGTCCACGGGCGGCCCCCGGCGGCGAGGACCTCGGCGGCGAACAGCGTCGGTGGCAGGTCCGGCGTGCTCTGGTGCTCGCCGATGAGCAGTGCGTCCGACGAGTCGGCGAGCACGCCCACGACCCGGCGTACCGAGTCCGGCGCGTAGGGCGTGACCGAGAGGTCGGTGAGCACCACCGGCCGGGTGCGGGCACGGTCGAGCAGTCCGTCGGGACGCAGCGGTGGCGCAGGGGCGGGCTCGCCACCGATCCACGGGGGCAGGGGGGCGGTCGCGAACGGGCACGGGCGGTCGCCGAGTTCGCAGCTCAGGTCGTCGCGCACCCCGCCGCACGGGCCGTAGTGCATGCGCTTCGGGCAGATCTCGGCACCCGGGACGGGCGAGGACGAGATCTCGGCGAGCGGCACGACCATGCCGCGGAGTGCCCGACGGTCGTGGCGTCCAACCGAGCGGGGTCGTCAGTCGGGTCCGGAGCCGCCAGACGTTCCGCTCGGCGCGTTCTCCGGGAAGTGGCACGCCACGCGGTGGCCCGGAGCCAGCTCCGCCAGCGGCGGTTCGTCGGTCCGGCACACCTCCTGCGCCTTCCAGCACCGGGTGTGGAAGCGGCAGGCCGGCGGCGGGTTCAGCGGGCTCGGGACGTCGCCGGTCAGCAGGATCCGCGTCCGCTTCGCCTGCCGCCGTGGGTCGGGGCGCGGCACCGCGGAGAGCAGGGCGACGGTGTAGGGATGCATCGGCGTGTCGTAGACGGCGTCCCGCCCACCGATCTCGACGATCTTGCCGAGGTACATCACCGCCACCCGGTCGCTCACGTGGCGCACCACCGAGAGGTCGTGGGCGATGAGGACGTAGGTGAGGCCGAGGTCGGCCTGCAGGTCCTCCAGCAGGTTCACCACTTGCGCCTGGATCGAGACGTCCAGCGCCGACACCGGCTCGTCCGCCACGATCAGCTTCGGCCGCAGGGCCAGGGTGCGGGCGATCCCGATCCGCTGGCGCTGTCCGCCCGAGAACTCGTGCGGGTAGCGGTTGTAGTGCTCGGGGTTGAGCCCCACCCGCGACAGCAGGTCCTGCACCGCGGCCTTGACGCCGCCGGGCGGCTCGATGCCCTGGATGCGGTACGGGGCGGCGACGATCGTGCCGATCGTGTGCCGCGGGTTGAGCGCCGAGTAGGGGTCCTGGAACACCATCGCGATGTCGCGACGCAGCGGGCGTAGCGCGCGCACGGAGCTGTGGGTGATGTCGCGGCCCTCGAATTCGACCCGACCGCCCGTCGGTTCCAGCAACCGGGTGATCAGCCGGCCCGTGGTGGTCTTGCCGCAGCCCGACTCCCCCACCAGCGACAGCGTCTCCCCGCGGAGCACCTCGAAGTCGAGGCCGTCGACCGCCCGCACCGCCCCGACCTGGCGCTGCAGCAGCCCCCGGCGCACCGGGAAGTGCTTCTCCAGCCCGGTCGCGGTGAGGAGCGGGCTGCGATCGGTCGACGGGGCCGGATCGACCGGCGCGGAGTCCGTCACAGCCATGCCGCCACCTCCTCGTCGACGATCCGGCGGCGCTCGGCGTCGTCGAGGTGACAGGCCACGCGGTGCCCGGGCCCGACGTCGTGCAGCTCGGGGCGCTCGGTCTCGGCCAGTCCGTCGGTGAGCCCGCGGTAGCGGCAGCGGGGGTGGAACGGGCACCCCGACGGTGGGTCGAGCAGGCTCGGCGGGCTGCCGGGGATCGGCACGAGCCGGCTCTCCCGTTCCCGGTCGAAGCGCGGCACCGACTCGAGCAGGCCCCAGGTGTAGGGATGCGCGGGAGCGCTGAACACCTCCGTCGCCGGGCCGTACTCGACGCCGCGCCCGGCGTACATCACGAGGATGTCGTCGGCGACCTCGGCCACCACGCCCAGGTCGTGCGTGATCAGCATGACCGCCGAGTCGAACTCGGCCTGCAGGTCCAGGATCAGGTCGAGGATCTGCGCCTGCACGGTGACGTCGAGCGCTGTCGTCGGTTCGTCCGCGATCAGCAGGTCCGGGTCGTTCGCGAGGGCCATCGCGATCATTGCGCGCTGCCGCATGCCGCCCGAGAAGTTGTGCGGGTGGTCGTCGACTCGCGACGACGGCTGCGGGATCCCGACGCGCCCGAGCAGGTCGACGGCGTGTGCCCGCGCCGCCTTCTTCGAGGCCTCGGGGTGGTGCAGCCGGTACGCCTCGACGATCTGCGCGCCCACCGTGTAATAGGGGTGCAGGGCCGACAGCGGGTCCTGGAAGATCATCGCCATCCGGCGCCCTCGCAGGCTCCGCACCCGCTCGGGATCCGCCCCCACGAGCTGCTCGCCACCGAGCCAGATCTCGCCGGTGATCTGCGCCTGCCGGTGCAACCCCATGATCGCGAGACTGCTCACGCTCTTGCCCGAGCCCGACTCCCCCACGATCCCCAGCCGAGAGCCGCGCTCGAGGGAGAACGACAGCCCGTCGACGGCCTTGACCACGCCGTCGTCGGTGCTGAACCGCACGCGCAGGTCCCGGACGTCGAGGAACGGCCGCGCCGTCGACTCCGCTGGGATGTCAGGAAGGCCACCTTCAGGGCGCCACGTGACAGGAAGGTGGCCTTCCTGGCGGACGCGGAACCCTTTGTCGCCGCTCATCGCGTCCGCACCCGGGGGTCGACCACGGCGTACAGCAGGTCGACCACGAGGTTGGCCACGATGATGAACAGGCTGCCGACGATCACGACCCCCAGCACCTTGGGCAGGTCGTTGTTCACGACCGCGTCGACGGAGTACTTGCCGATCCCCGGCAGCGAGAACGTGCTCTCGGTGAGGATCGCCCCGCCGAGCAGCAGCCCGAGGTCCAGGCCGAACAGTGTCAGGATCGGGGTCAGCGCCGCCCGCAGCCCGTGCTTGACGACCACGGTCCGCTCGGGCAGGCCCTTCGCGCGCGCGGTACGGATGAAGTCCTCCCCCATCGTGTCGAGCATCCCGGCGCGGGTGAGCCGGGCGTACGCCGCCGAGTACAGGAACGCCAGCGTGATCCAGGGCAGCAGCAGGTCGTAGGCCCACAGCAGCGGGTTGTCCTCGATACGGGTGTAGCTGCCGCCAGGCGCCGTGATCCCCAGCCCGTAACTGAAGATCGACAGCGACAGCAGGCCGGTGAAGAAGATCGGCAACGACACCCCGGTCAGGGCGACGCTCATCGCCGCCCTGTCGAACACCGAGCCGCGGCGCAGGGCCGAGAGCACCCCGATCGCGACTCCGCTCGTCAGCCAGAGCACCGCGGCGCCGGCGGCCAGCGACATCGTCACGGGCAGTCGGTCGATGATGTCGGGCAGCACCGGGTTCTGGGTCAGGAACGAGTAGCCCAGGCACGGCGCCGGGCAGTGCACGGTGGTCGGGCCGGTGCTGAAGTCCGCGCCGAACACGAGCTGGCGCAGGAACCGGCCGTACTGGACGTACACGGGATCGAAGAACCCGAGCTTCGTCGCGATGGCGCGCATCGTCGCCTCGTCCGCGGTACGGCCGACGTAGCGCGACGCCAGGCTCTCTGGCGTCGCGCCCGCCAGCCGCGGGACAAGGAAGAAGATCGCGAACGTCGCCGCCGTGACGACGAGCAGCAGGACCACCGCCGCGAGGAGGCGGCGGACGACGTAGACCAGCATCGCTGTGGCCGGACGGCCCCCGTGCAGGGGCCGCCCACGCCCTCACCTACTTCCGTGCCGAATCATTTGCGAGTCGTTCCCATCGCCAGGTAGTCGTACATCTGGAACCCGTTGGTGATGAACACGTTCGTCAGGTTCGCCGGGCGGTAGAGCAGGCCCTTCGCCCAGATGCCCGGGATGATGTACGCGTCTTCCATCACCTTGCGGTCGACGTCCACCCACGCCTTCTGGCGCGACGCATCGTCGCCCGTCGTCACGGCCTTGTCGACCAGCGCGTCGACGGCCGGGTCGCGCACCGACAGGTTCGAGTTGCCGCCGGTGTCGCGGATGACCCGGCTGTCGACGATCTGCGAGAGGAACCCGAAACCGTCGGGCCAGTCGGCACCCCACCCGTACACCATCAGCCCGAGGTTGTTCGCCTTGGCGAAGTCGGGCTTGCCCGCGTAGAGCTTGAGGTAGTCGACCAGCGGATAGGGCTTGATCTCCAGGTTGATCCCGACCCGCTGCAGCGACTGCTGCAGCGCCTCGGCGGTGGCCTTCTCCTTCGGCCGCTCGGCCCGGTAGGAGATGCCCGTGGTGAACCCGTTCGGCTGGCCGCACTGGTTCAGCTCGTCCTTGGCCTTCGCCAGGTCACCGGTGTTGCCGGCCGACGGGTAGAGGTCGAACTGCTCGGCGCCCGGAATGACCGGGGGCATGAGGTTGGTGGCGATGTCGCCGCCCGTGGCGCCGCCGTAGGCGCGCTGGTAGCCGGTCCGGTCGACCGCGTACTGCACGGCGATCCGGCAGTGGATGTTGTCCAACGGCGCGACCTCGCCGTTGACGTTGGTGAACCAGCTGCGGGCCAGCAGCGCGTTGTCGGTGCTCGCCTTGAGGTTCTGGTCGGCGAGGATCCGCCCCTGCGCGGCCGGACCGACGCCGGAACCCTCGATCTGGACGTCGAGGTCACCGGCGATGAGCCGGTTGTCGATGTCGTCGGAGTTGACGTTGAGCGCGACCTCGATGCGGTCGGGCAGCGGCTTGCGGTTGGGATCGGTGGCCTGGTCCCAGTTGGGGTTGCGGACCATCGCGAAGCTCTTGCCCAGGTCGTTGGTCTCGAACATGTACGGGCCCGTGGAGACCACGTGCTCCTTGTACTTCGAGCCCGTGTCCTTGGCCTGGGGCACCGGGATCGTCGCCGGGAGCTGGGCGAAGTAGTCGAAACCGCTGAACGGCTTCGACAGCTTGAACACGATCGTCCGGTCGTCGGGGGTGTCGATCGCCTTCAGACCCAGCTTGTCCGGGCTCGAGTCCTGGTACGGCGAGGTGTAGCCCTGCAGGTCCAGGAAGTCGTTGAAGTAGGTGGGCCCGTTGGGGAACGTCGTCTTGTCCAGCGACCGCTCGACGGCGTACTTGACGTCCTTGCTGGTGACGGGGGTGCCGTCCTCGAACTTCACGCCCTGACGCAGCGTGTAGGTCCACTGCGTGGAGTCGGCGTTCGGGGTGCCGGCACTCTCCGCGAGGTCCGGCACGAGTGTGGCGCCCTCCTGGCCGGGAGCGGACTTGAACATCATCAGCGAGCGCCCGTAGAGCCGTACGAAGTTCCACGCGTAGGCGTAGTAGGTGTCGGCCGGGTCGAGCGAGTCCCAGTCGCCGGAGTTGGCCATCCGGATCGTGCCGCCGGTGGCGTCGGACGGGTTGTGGATCCCGCCCGCGTCGGCCGTCCCACCCGCGCCACCACCGGTGCCGCCGCCGCTGCCGGAGCCCGTGGTGCTCGGCCCACCACAGGCGGCCAGCGCCACCGCGGCGACCGCGCCCAGCGCGAGCGCCGTGAGCCGCCGGGGGTTCTTCCTGGTTCTCCTCATCTCCACCCTTCCTCGAAACGTCAGCGCGACCGGGGGTCCAGGGCGTCGCGGAGCCCGTCACCGAACAGGTTGAAGGCGAGCACGGTCACGAAGATCGCCAAGCCCGGCCACAGCATGAAGTGCGGGGCGATCTGGTACCAGTGCGTGGCGTCCGACAGCATCCCGCCCCAGGTCGGGGTGGGCGGGCGGACGCCGACCCCGAGGAACGACAGCGCCGCCTCGAACAGGATGTTCGTCGGGATCAGCAGCGTCGTGTAGACCAGGATCGGCGCGAACAGGTTCGGCAGCATCTCGGTGACCAGGATCCGGGGCGTGCTCGCCCCCATGCTGCGTGCGGCGTCGACGAACTCGCGCTCGCGCAGCGCCAGCGCCTGGCCGCGCACGATCCGGCCGATGTAGGGCCAGTTGACGAATCCCGTGATGAACACGATCAGCAGGATCCGCAGCGTGTCGCCCTGCAGGCCGAACGCCTGGTCCGGCACGACGCCGGCGAGCGCGATCGCGAACAGCAGGATCGGGAACGCGAGGAAGACGTCCATGATCCGGCTGATCAGCGTGTCGACCCAGCCGCCGAAGTAGCCCGCCGTCACGCCGGCGACGGTGCCGAGCACGGTGGAGAGCACCGTGGCCAGGAACGCGATGAGCAGGGAGATCCGGGAGCCGTAGACGATGCGGCTGAAGATGTCACGGCCGTTGACCGGCTCCGCCCCGAACAGGAACTCGCCGTCCATCCCGCCGAACCGGCCGGTGGGGACCTGCAGGTCGGGGTCGACCTTCTCGTAGTGGAACTCCAGCGGCGGGTGCCCGAGCAGCCTGACGATCAGCGGCGCACACAGCGCGACCAGCACCAGGAGCAGGACGACGACGCCGCCGGCGAGGGCGACCTTGTCGCGCTTGAGCCGCGTCCAGGCGATCTGCCACGGCGACCGCCCCGCGACGGCACCGGGCCCGGCGACGGGCGCCAGGGTCTGCGTCGTCGACTCGGGCACGTCCAGCGGCGCCGTCACGGGCGGACAGTAACCGTCGGCGGTCCTCGCGCGCCCCGTCTGGCCGTAACCCCTTTGATAACGATCGACCGCAACGGGCCGCCGCGGAGGCCGACTTCGCCCTCGCGCTCGGGGTCGTCCCGGTCGGGGTCCGGGACTTCGTCGGCGAGTACGCCGAGAAGTCGCGGCCGTGGGCGCAGGAGGCCCTCGGCGGAGCCACACCGGAGGTCGTCGGCGGCAACGAGCTCGAGCTGGAGAAGATCGCCGCACTGCAGCCGGACGTCATCCTCGACGTGTACTCGTTCATCGACCGCGCCACGTACGAGCGACTGAGCGGGATCGCCCCGACCGTCGCCCCGCCGTCGGAGACCGTGGCGGCGACCTGGCAGGAGCAGACGCGGATCACCGGACGGGCGCTGGGCCTGACCGAGCGTGCCGAGCAGGTCGTCGCGGACACCGAGGGCCGCTTCGCCGAGGCCAGGGCGGCCAACCCGGAGTACGCCGGGAAGACGCTGGCCGCCGGGTTCGTCGTCGGAGGCGAGACCTAGGCGCTGGGCACGGACGACCTGCGCACGCAGCTGTTCACCGACCTCGGGTTCACGCTGCCCGCCACGTCGACCACGCTGAGCAGGGAGCTGCTCGGTGAGCTCGACAAGGACGTGCTGGTCGTCCTCGGCGAGAGCCGGGCCGCCGCCGAGGCGGACCAGCAGCTCGCGGCGCTGCGGGTGGTGCGCGACGGCCGCGTGGCGTACCTCGGCGACTTCTCGACGCCGTTCGCGGGCGCATTAGGCTTCGGCAGCCCGCTGAGCCTGCCGTACGCACTCGACATCGCGGTGCCGGCACTGCGATCGGCTGTGGGTGGCACCCCGGCGAGCATCTAGCGGTCAGGCGTCGCGGACGCCGCTGCCGTTCGTGACCGGTGGCAGCGTCGACCACGGGAAGTTGATCCACAGGTCGGTCCGCCGCCAGACGTACTCGCACCGGACTTCGCTGCGCGGCTTCTCGTAGACCACCGCGCACCGCACCTCCGCCACCCGGTCGGCGCAGAAGTCCCGGACCAGCTTCAGCGTCGCGCCGGTGTCGGCCACGTCGTCCGTGATCAACACGCGCGCCTCGGCCATGTCGACCAGGTCGGGTACGGGCGGCAACATGATCGGCAGGGGGAGCCGCTCGTCCACCCCCGTGTAGAACTCCACGTTCGCCACGTGCAGGTTCTTCACGTCGAGGGCGTAGCCGAGCGCGCCGGCGACGAAGAGGCCGCCCCGGGCGATGGAGAAGATGAGATTCGGGCGGTAGCCGCTCGCGGCCACCTGCTCGGCCAGCTCACGGGAGGCGGAGCCGAAGATTTCCCAGGTGAGAACCTCGCGGGGTTGCGACACGTCGAAAGACTAGATCCCCGCGAGGACCGTCCGGACGTTGCGGTGCATCCAAATCGGGTTGGCCGCGTACCGGGTGGAGTGCGACAGGTTGCCCCCGACGTGGCGCAACCAGCTCAGCAGCAGCATCGTCCGGACGTCGAGCTCCTCCCCCGCTCCCGCCCGCTGCATCGCCGCCACCACGCCGGCGACCGGAGACGGGTCGGCCAACCACTCGAGCAGGACGGGCCCGAGCTCTGTACCGGCGAGGATCCGCTGGAACACCAGCAACGTGACTACGTCCGCACCGACCAGGCCGTCGGGTTCGGCCTCGGTCCAGTCGACGACCCCACTCACCCGGCCCCGGTCGACCAGCACGTTGGTCTGGTTGTAGTCGCCGTGCGCCCAGGCACGGGCCAGCGTCCGCCCGGACAGCTCGGCGACGAGCCGCGCTGCAAGGGCGTCGAGGGCGTCGCGGTGGGTGCCGCGGACGACGGCCCGCACCTGTGCGGCCGGTTCGCGGACCCACCGGTCGACGGTCGCGGTGTCCATCGCGGCGACGGTGCGGGTGCGGGCGTACAGCTCGGCGAGCGTCTCCAGCGCCATCGGGATCACCCGCTCACGCTCCGGCTCGGGCAGCCGCCGCGAGTCCGCACCGGGCAGCCGCGACTCGAGGACGAAGTACAGGCCGTCGACGTCACCGACGCCCAGGGTGCGCGGCACCAGCTGTGCCCACGGGCCGAGCCGCGGGTCCTGGTGCAGGGCGGCGAGGACCTGGACCTGCCGCTCCAGCTGCAGCCGTCCCTGCCGGCTCCCCGTCGCCTTGAGCAGTGCGGGGCTGCAGTCGCCTGCCTCGACGGCGAAGACGTTGGTGTCGCCGCGACCCTCGAACGGCCCGCCGAGCCGCCATCCGGCAGCGTGCGGACCGCCCAGCCTGGCGAGCGCGGCCGGGGCGGCCTGCCGCGCCCGCTCCCGCGACCGGCGCCCGGTCAGCGGACCGAACGTCGGCCGGGGCACCCTGCGCAGCATCCGGGCAGGGTACGGGCGGATCATCCCCGGTCTCCGTGGCCACCCCGGGCGCAGGAGCCCCTCCCGCGCAGACGCGCTCGGATACGATCATCGCCGGTCAACGGGGGAACGGAGGGCGACCGGAGGTGAACGGTTCCGCCGCGGCGCGTCCGGGCCCGCGACGCACCGTGCTGCGCACCCAGCTGGTCGCGCCTCCTCCACGGCCGCACGCCCTCCCCCGCACCTCCCTGACCGACCGGCTGGGCGCCGTTTCGGCTCCCGGCCGGCTCACCCTGGTCGTCGCGGGGGCGGGGTGGGGCAAGACGACGCTGGTGGCGTCGTGGGTCCGGGCCGAGCCGGGTCCGGCGGCCTGGTTCTCCGTCGACGCGACCGACTCCGACCCCGTCCGGTTCTGGGGTGGTGTCGTCGCCGCCCTCGACGGCGTGGTGCCCGGACTCATCAGCCGCTCCGCGCAGCTGCTCGGCGCGCCCGGCACCTCGACCGCGACCGACGTGGTGCCGGCCTTGCTCGACGAGCTCGCCGCACTCGACGCGCCCGTCACCCTCGTCGTCGACGACTACCACCTGGCCGACTCAGCCGAGGTGCACCGCGGCGTCGCGCTCCTCGTCACCCACTTGCCGGCCACGCTGCGCCTGGTGCTCGTGAGCCGGACCGAACCACCGCTGCCGCTGGCTCGGCTGCGTGGGCAGGGCCGAGTCGCCGAGCTCGGCGTCGAGGACCTGCGGCTGTCCGCCGCGGAGAGCGCCGAGCTGCTCGCCGCCGAGGCCGACGCGACGGGCACTGTCTGGGCTCCTGGCGACGCCACCCGCCTCCACGCCCGCACCGAGGGCTGGATCATCGGGGTGCACCTGGGCGTGCTGTCGCGGCGCGGGCACTCGGCGACCGCCCCCTCCGGACCCTCGCCGCTGGCCACGGCCGGACCGGACGACGAACGCGCCCGGCACCTCGTCGACTACCTGCGCGGCGAGGTGCTCCGACCACTCCCCGACGACCTGCGCCGGGTGCTGCGCCGCACGGCGATCCTCGACGCCTTCCGCGCCGACCTCGCCGTCGCCGTCACCGGACAGCCGGACGCCGCGGACCTGCTGGCCCGGGCCGAGCGTGAGCAGCTGTTCGTCGTCCCGCTCGACGTCCGCGGCGACTGGTTCCGCTTCCACCATCTCTTCGCCGAGGTACTGCGCGACGACCTCGCCCGGACCGAGCCCGACCTCGTGCCGCAAATGCACACGCGGGCCGCGCAATGGTTGGCGGCGCACGACCAGCCGGTGGCCGCGGTCCGGCACGCGCTCGCGGGCGACGACCCGGAGCTGACGGCAGCGCTGGTGGCCCGGCACGCTCCCGTGCTCACCCGGATCGGGCAGGTCCAAACCGCGCTGAGCTGGTTCCGCACGCTCGGGGACGACGTCTGCCGCGCCGACCCGCGGCTCGCCGCCGCCCGCGCGCTCACCGGTGCGCACACCGGACGTCCGCACGAGATCGTCTCGTGGGCCGCGGCCGCCGAGCGGGCCCTCGACTCCCCGACTCCCGGCCGTCCGCAACTCACTCCGGGCGAGACGACGGCGGCCCGCATCGAGATCGCGATGTTGCGGTGGGCCGCGGCGATCTTCGCGGGTGAGTTCGCGGCGAGCCGGCGGCACGTCGATGAGGCGTTGCGCCTGTTTCCGGCCGGCGCCGGAGCGCCGAGCGGTTTCATGCTGCTCGCGCTGGGTGTCGCCCGCTTCCGGACCGGTGAGGCGGATGCCTCGTGGGCCACCCTCGTCGAGGCCGAGTCCGTGGCGGAGGACCGCGGCGAACCGCTGGCCGTGGTGGCTGCCCGCGGGCTGCGGGCGCTGCAGGCGGCGCTCGGCGGGCGCCTGGAAGAAGCGGCCCGTCTCGCCGCCAGCGCCGAAGCGGTCGCAGAGCAGAACGGGCTCGTCGAACACTTCAACACCGCCACCCTGCGGGCGGCGCAGGGCTGGGTCGCGCTGCACACCGGGAGGCAACGGAAGGCCGTCGGCCTCTTCCGGCGCGCGCTCGAACTGGTGCAGCGCGGCGGCCTGCGGGTGGAGGTCGCGGAGGTGCTCACGGCGCTGGCGATGGCCGAGGACCGCCTCGGCCGGGAGGCCGCGGCTCGCGAGCACCGCGAGGAGGCCGAGCGGGTCGTCGCCACCTGCCCGGACCCCGGCTACATGTGGGCCGACCCCCGCGCGCCGGCTCACAGGCCGAGCGCTTCACCAGCCCACAACGGCGTGGTGCTCAGCCCCCGGCAGGCCGAGATCCTCCGGCTGCTCGCCGCCGCCCTGACCACCGTCGAGATCGGCGAGAGGCTGCAGCTCAGCCCGCGGACGGTGGAGGCACACCTCCGGACGCTCTACCGCAAGCTCGGAGTGCGCTCACGGACCGCCGCCGCCCGGTACGCCGTGGAGCACGGACTGACCGACGGGGAATGACGCACCGTGACCCCGTTCGGACGAACGGGCGACGGCCTACCCGGTCCGGTACACCTAAGTGACATCACCTAGTACTGACGGGTAGTGTCGCGTCGTCTGCGGGCCTCGCGCCCGGGACTTGGGCCGCCCGGGTGTTGTCCCCTCCACACCCGGACCAGCCCAGGGCAGTCCGGCCTCGTGTGCGAGTGCCCTCGTCGCGAGGCCGGACCGCCACCCTGCTTGCGTCTCAGGCCTCAGCCGACGCCACCGGCCCGACGCCCTCCCGCACCAGCAGTGCGAGATCCGTCCGCAAGGCGATGGTGTCGGGGTGGTTCGCGCCCAGGAGGGTCTGACAGTCGGTCGCGGCCCGCTCGAGCTGGGCGTGCGCCAGATCGGCGCGTCCGAGTGCCGCGTGGCCGTGGGCGAGGTTGCTGCGGATCGTCACCGTCAGCTCGTCGAGCGGGCCGACCGACTGCTCCGCATCCTGCAGCGCGGCCGAGAGCACCGAGACAGCACCCGCGCCGTCGCCGGAGTCGATCCGCGCGAGTGCGAGGCCGATCCGCGACGTTAGTGAGTCCGGGTGTGCGGGGCCCAGAGTGCGGGCCCGCTGGGCGGCCACACCGGCGAACAACGCGAGCGCCTCGGGCAGCAGGTCCGCCGTGTGGTAAGCGGTCGCGAGCGCATGGCGAGCGACCAGCGTGTGTGGATGGGCGTCGCCGAACACCGAACTCCGCGTCTCGACGTTGGTCACCAGCATCGTCAGCCCGAGCTCGTAGCTTTCCAAGCAGACATGGGTGACTGCGAGGTTGCCCTCGACCACCAACGTGTCCGGGTCCCGCGGCCCGAGCACGGCCCGGCAGTCGGCGAGGATGCGTTCGAGGAGGTCCCGCGCCTCGGCGTGCCGCCCGGACCGCCAGTAGGCCGCTGCCACTGCGTTCGCAGCCTCAAGTGACGCACGTGTGACTCCCTCGCGACTGCGGTCGAGCATTGCGCTCTGCAGCAGGAACAACGACCCCGCGAGTGGATCGTGCGAGTTCCCGTTTCGCCGTGGCGGCATTGTCGGCCTCCTCGTACACACGGCCGCGACCCGACCTCGGAAATGCGGAGAGTAACAGTGCGCCAGCCCTGTCTCGCGTACCCGAGATAATGCCGGTAGACGAACGCGTCGTCACCGAGCAGTCACTCCAAGTGAGAAGAAGCGCGGCAAAGATCAGGTCGGAAATGTCGGAGACGCATTGTTAGTGTCGAAGTCGATCCGGCTCGGTCACGGCCGGACCGGACCCGAAGGGACACGATGACCGACCTGCACATAGGCGAGCGCGCACAGACGGCGGTGGGCCACCCGTTGGACCGCCTCACCGCCGACGAGATCCGAACCGCTGCCGACGTCCTGCGCGACTCGAAGCTGCTGGGCGACTCGGTGCGACTCCCGGTGCTCGCCCTCGAGGAGCCACCCAAGGCCGAGGTGCTCGCCTTCACCCCAGGCACGGACTTCGATCGGCGGGTCCGCGCGGTACTGCTCGACACCGCTACCGGGTCGTCGCGCTCTGCCGTCGTGTCGGTGACTCGCAAGCAGGTCGACGACGTCACCGACCTCGACCCGCTCGTCGACGGGCAGCCACCGATCATGCTCGAGGAATTCGAGCTCGTCGATGCGATCGTCAAGGGCGACGCCGGATGGCGCGACGCGATGGCCCGCCGCGGTGTCACCGATCTCGATCTGGTGTGCGCCTGCCCGCTGTCCGCTGGTGCGTTCGACCTGCCGGGCGAGGAAGGTCGGCGGCTGCTTCGCGTGCTGTCGTTCCTGCAGCACCGCCCGTCGGACCACCCGTGGGCGCACCCGATCGACGGCGTCGTCGCGTACGTGGACCTGGTGACGCGCGAGGTCGTCGAGATCGTCGATGCCGGCGTCGTGCCTGTGCCGGTCGAGGAGGGCAACTTCGACGACGCCGCGTTCGTCGGCCCGGACCGCACCTCACAGCGCCCCATCGAGATCACCCAGCCCGAGGGTCCGAGCTTCCAGGTCGACGGTGACGTGGTGACATGGGAGGGGTGGACGTTCCGCCTCGGGTTCGACGCCCGCGAGGGCCTCGTGCTGCACCAGCTCGCGATGCACGAACGACCGATCGTCTACCGCGCGTCGGTGGCCGAGATGGTGGTGCCCTACGGCGACCCCGGCCCGGTGCGGTTCTGGCAGAACTACTTCGACGCGGGCGAGTACCTGCTCGGCCAGCAGGTCAACTCGCTGGAGCTGGGCTGCGACTGCGTGGGCCACATCCACTACTTCGACGCGGTGCTGGCTGACTCCGCGGGCGAGCCGCGCACCGTGCCGAACGCGGTCTGCATGCACGAGGAGGACTTCGGGGTGCTCTGGAAGCACACCGACCTCTTCACCGGCTCGGCGCAGACCCGGCGGCAGCGGCGGCTGGTGATCTCGTTCTTCGTCACCGTCGGCAATTACGACTACGGCTTCTACTGGTACCTCTACCTCGACGGCACGATCGAGCTCGAGGTCAAGGCCACCGGCGTGCTGTTCACCGCGGCGTACGACGAGAAGGTCGCCGACTGGTTGACCGAGGTCGCACCGGGCCTCGGCGCGCCGTACCACCAGCATCTGTTCTGCGCGCGGCTGGACATGACCGTCGACGGGATACGCAACGCCGTCGACGAGGTCGATGTGCGACGCGTGCCCAGCGGGCCGGCCAACGCCTACGGCAACGCCTTCGGACGCACGGTCACCCGGATCGCCTCCGAAGCCGAGGGCGGCCGGCTGGCAGACGCATCGCTGGCTCGGTCATGGCGCATCGAGAACCCCGAGCGGACGAACCGGCTCGGCCGCCCAGTGGCCTACGTGCTGCGGCCGCAGGAGCAGCCGACGCTTTTGGCCGACCCAGGCTCGTCGATCGCCCGGCGTGCGGCCTTCGCGACGAAGCACCTGTGGGTGACGCGGTACGCGGAGGACGAGCGCTATCCGGCGGGCGAGTTCGTCAACCAGAACCCGGGCGGCGCCGGCATACCGGCGTGGACGGTGGGCGACCGCGGACTGGACGGCGAGGACGTGGTGCTGTGGCACACGTTCGGTGTCACACACGTCCCGCGCCCGGAGGACTGGCCGGTCATGCCGGTCGACACGTGCGGTTTCGTCCTGCGGCCGCATGGGTTCTTCGACCGCAACCCGACCCTGGACGTGCCGCCGAGCGCCGGTAGCTCCTGCCACGCCTAGTGAGCGCTGAGGACAAGACCGTCGGAATCAGCGACGGACCGTGAGCGACACAGCCACCGCTGCCGCTCGCACACCCTCGATCAATGCCCGCAGATCGGCCGGAAAGTTCTCCTCGAGCCGGGTCATCAGCTCGCGGGCCGCCGTCCGGTCGATCTCGGGATCGAGAACGGTCTCCACACCGACTGCACCGACCAGTACCGCGAGGATTGCACCGGGCAGGTCGAACTCCTGCGGTGTCCGCAGCATGTGCTCGAGGCGCAGCCGCGGACGGGCGGCGGCCAGCAGGTCGGTGGCGGGGAACCGGTCGGGACGCCTGCGCATGAGCTGGCGGCCACCCTGCTCTCGGCGGACGACGCCGTCGTTGATCAGTCGGCGGCCGATGAGCTCGTAGAGCACCTCCTGCAAGGTTTCCACCCACACCCGAACCGAATGCGTGCTGGTCTGGCGCGAAATGCTCTCGACGACGTAGTCACCGACCTCGTCGCGGGCCTCGCTCCGGTCGTCGGTGACCAGTACGCGCCCGCCTTCCACCGCCAGCCGGTTTGCCACGATCAAGTCAGCGAGCTGGCCGCCGACGAGCCCGCAACACAACAGTTCGAGGCTGATCCGCAGCTTGCCGGAGAACTCGTCGTGGGCGATCAAAAAGAAGTCGGCGGCGAGCCAGTGGCGGTCCATACGGTTCCCCGTCGTCCTGGTGGTCCTGCGGGTCGGAGCGTGCGTCGCGATAGTAAGACCCCTCCACAACCGACAATCATCCTGAACACCCGAAAGAGGTCTGATGACATACGGTGTTCAATCAACTACTTAGAGTGCGAATTCTCCGACAAGTACGACAAAGCTCCATGATCGCATTAATGGTTCTTGAGAGATTGCCGACGAGCGGACCGAGAGACCACGGCAGTGCAGTACCTTCTGCGGTCGAATCGCCGTCTCCCGCACCAGGAGTGTCATGCCCTCGCTTCACCAGTCGGTCCCACAGCTGCGTCGGCGGCGCCTCGGCGTGATCCACCTCGTGTTCTTCACGGTCGCCGCGTCCGCGCCGCTCACCGTGCTCGGAGGTGGCGTCACCACGACGCTCGCCGTGACAGGTAACGCCGGCGTACCGCTGTCGTTCCTCATCCTGGCTCTGGCGCTGGCCCTGTTCGCCGTGGGCTACGCAGCGATGAGCCGGCACGTGGCCAACGCGGGCGCGTTCTACTCGTACCTGGCCAAGGGCTTGGGCCCTGTCTGGGGCGTGGCGGGCGCGTTCGTTGCTCTGATCTCCTACAACACCATCCAGATCGGGTTGTACGGGCTCTTCGGCGCCGGCTTCGCCGACTTCGCAGCGTCGAGCCTCGGCATCGAACTGCCCTGGTACGTGTGGGGCTTCGCGGCGCTGGTGCTCGTCGGTTTCCTCGGGGTGTTGCGTGTCGACCTCAACGCGTCGGTGCTCGCCGTCCTGTTGGTGCTGGAGATTATCGCGGTGGTGCTCTACGACATCGGGGCGTTCGGCCACCCCGCGGGTGGCACGATCACGACAGAAGGTCTCTCGCCGTCGGCACTGTTCGGGCCGGGCGTCGGTGCGGTCTTCGCCTTCGGCATCGCCGCGTTCGTGGGGTTCGAGTCGGGCGCGATCTACAGCGAGGAGTGCCGCAATCCGCGGGTGACCGTCGCCCGCGCGACGTTCGTGGCGCTGGCGTTCACCGGATTGTTCTACGCGCTGTCAGCGTGGGCCATGACCGTGACCGTCGGCCCGGAGAACCTGCAGGCTGCGGCCACCGAGAACGGTCCCGGTCTGGTGTTTGGTGCCCTCGCGGAGCACTGGAGCCCAGTTGTCGCCGACATCGCCAACGTGCTCTTCCTGACCAGCGTCTTCGCCGCCCTGCTGAGCTTCCACAACGGCGTTGCCCGCTACTTGTTCGCCCTGGGACGCGAGGAGGTTCTGCCCTCGGGCCTCAGCCGGGTCGGCACCCGCTCCGGGGCCCCGGTCGCCGGCTCCCTGGGCCAGTCGCTGCTCGCTGCGGTCGTCCTGCTGGTGTTCGTCCTGGCGGGCTCCGACCCCATCCTGCAGCTGTTCACCTGGTTGAGCGGCATGGCCGCGATCGGCGTCGTGCTGCTGATGGCGGGTACGTCCGCCGCCGTTGTGGGGTACTTCCGGAACCATCCGCGCGCGGCCACCGCTTGGCAGCGGCTTGTTGCCCCCGGAGCAGCCACCATCGTCCTGCTCGCTCTCGTGCTGCTGATTGTCGCCAATTTCGACGCGCTGCTCGGCACTGACCCGACGTCGCCGCTGCGCTGGATCCTCCCCGGACTGGTGCTGCTCGCCGGTGTGGCGGGGGCGATCTGGGGCTCGTTCCTGCGGACCCGCCGCCCGGATGTCTACAGGGGCATCGGACGCACCGCGATGGCGCCGGAGGACGAGGAGCCGGTGGCGCTGCCGAGCCTGTCGCGTCCCTTCTAGGCAGTGGCTCGGCTTCAGGTGGCGGCCGCCGAGCGGCGCGAGCCGGTACGGAGGAGAGGGCCTCGGGTGGCTGAGTTTGGCAATGACCACCCCCTCCGGGTTGTCCGCGCGGAGCCCGGCCAGCGCGATGCCTTGGCGAAGCTCATGGCGGCGGCGTTCGACCAGGACCCCGTCAGCATCTGGCTTTTCCCGGATGAGCAGTCGCGAGAAAGTACCCAGCGCCGCTTCTTCACACTGTTCCTTGATCTGGCGTTCGAGTCTGGTGAGGTGTACACGACCGACACCGGCCGCGGTGTCGCCTTATGGTTGTCGGTCGATCCTGCAGAGGATCCTGACGATGACGCGGCGGCGGTATTCGACGAACGAATGCGCCGAGCACTCGGCGTGCACGCCGAACGGTTCGCCATCTTGAGCGCGCTGATGGATGATGCGCATCCGAGCCGCGAGAAGCACCGGTACATGCCGTTCATCGCTGTCGCGCCGGGACACCAGAGGCGTGGAATCGGCACACGACTGCTGGCCGACGGACTTGCGATACAAGATGCCACCGGTACCGCGAGCTACCTGGAGGCGAGCTGCCCACGCAACCAGAAGCTCTACGAGCAGCTCGGGTTTCGGCCGATCGGCGGGCCGATCGAGTTGCCCGGCGGCGCACAGCAACTCACACCGATGTGGCGGCCGGCCTGCACCGGGTAGTACCGGTTCTGGTCACTTCGGCCACCTCGGCTTCGGACAGATCAGACCGTAGTCGGGCGCAGGATCCTCGGTGCAGAGCTTGACCAGGAAGCCTCGGGCAACGAGACGGTCACACCCACTTCGCAGACTTGCCTTCGAGGCCAGATGAGCACGTGACCTCAATCGGGCGCCGTTCTCACCCCCGGTCATAACGCGTAGCGTCTGTCGGTCGGCGCTCTGCGCGATGGCCCAGACGAGAAGCGGATTGAGCCTCGGGCCCCCGTCACACACCCGAACCGTCCACACATCGATGAACTCGTGCCCGGTGAGCGAGGCGTGTGGGCACCACGGATTCATAACCGACAGTGCAGCCCTCAATTCGACGTCTGCCAGTGCCCCAGCGCCGACCGGAAGGCGGGCGCCCGACTCAGCAGCGACGAAGGTGCAGAGCCACCCACCGGCAACAGGTACATGTGGAAGCACCGACGCACCGAGGCGCGGGACGTAGAGCACACATCCGGCGATGTCGTCCGACGTCCGTCGCCGCGACTGCCGTTCAAGGCAGTTCACCACTGCATTCGTCAGGTGTGGAACTTCGAATCTCGGAAGAATCGCCATGGCCGGCCATCGTTCGTCCGACGAGGGCTTTCGCCTACTCGAGTTCACACCCACTTCGTCACCCTGCACCCTTGCTGTGGCTTGGACGTCGCCGTCGGACAGTTGATCGAGTTGCGCGACCGCCACGTGTCGCGATCGTGAGTGGGCACGAATTTACACCGCGCGAGGTCGAGGCATTACCTCCGACAAGAGTATTGCGACGCGACTTCTTCACAGTCCTTAACCGATACATACCTCAGGGGTCGGTGTCGGTGAGACCCGGTCGGAGTCCGCCACTTCGTCCGGCCACCAGACTGACCCCGACCTACCCGCCTGATCGACGTATGCGACGTCCGTGTCAGAGTTCCTCGCAGGGACGACACCGAGAACCGGGCGGGCCCGTCCGGTCGTCCGCCGGACCGCGCCTTGTCCTCGTCTCGACGACAACGTGGGAAGTGAGGAACGGACGTGTGCCGGTGGCTGGCGTACTTCGGGGATCCGATCCGCCCGGAGGAGCTGCTCTACGAGCCGCGGCGGTCGCTGATCGAGCAGAGCCGCAGCAGTGGCCCGGATGCGGGCATCGCGAACGCGGACGGGTTCGGGCTGGGCTGGTACGGGCTCAGTGACGCGCCGGGGCTGTTCCGCAGCTCGCTGCCGGCCTGGGGCGACCAGAACCTGCGCGAGCTCAGCGCCCAGATCCGCTCACCGCTGTTCCTCGCCCACGTTCGCGCCGCGAGTGCCGGCATGCCCGTGCAGCAGACGAACTGTCACCCGTTCAAGCACGGCAAGTGGCTGTTCGTGCACAACGGCTACATCGCCGACTGGCCGCACCTGCGGCGCGAGCTGACGATGGCGGTCGACCCGGACCTCTATCCCTACATCGAGGGTTCGACCGACTCCGAGGTGATGTTCTACCTCGCGCTGACCTACGGCCTGGAGGACGATCCGCTCGGCGCGCTCGAGCGGATGGCCGGGTGCATCGAGGCAGCCGGGTATCGGCACGGCACGGAGCATCCGTTGCAGATGACCCTCGGGCTCAGCGACGGTGAACAGGTCATCGCCGTCCGCTACGCCAGCGGCCCGGAGGTCAACACCCTGTTCGTCAGCACGTCGGTGCACGACATCCGGCTGCTCCTCCCGGCGGAGGAGCGGTTCCGGCACTTCTCGGACGAGGCGCGGGTGGTGGTCTCCGAGCCGCTGATCGACCTCCCGGGGCTGTGGCACGAGGTCCCGCCGTCGACCGCCCTGATCGTGCGTGACGGTCCGGACAGCGAAGACCTGCCGTTCGTGCCGCGGATGCCGTGACCGCTCAGCGGCCGGCGCCGGCGTCGACCCAGCGCCCGCCCGCGGCCTCGATCCCGGGCAGGGCGGCGCGGACCTCGTCGGCGAGGTCGGAGACGAACAGCAGCACGACGTCCGGGCGCGCGGCCACCAGCGCGTCCGGCGTGATGATCGGGATGTCGGTGCCGGGCATCCGGCGGCCCTGCTTGTCCGGAGAGGCGTCCGCGACGGCGGTGAGCAGGCTGGCGTCGAGCCCGGCCACCCGCAGGAGGGCCACGGCACGCGACGCCGCGCAGTAGCCGTACACGCGGCGGCCGGCAGCCCGTTCGGCGGCGCAGGTCGCACGCAGCCACTCGGCCGTCCGGCCCACGGAGGCCTGCAGGGCGGACACGGCGGCCGGGTCCCGCACGCCGGTGGCCTGCTCGCCGTCGACGACGGTGGCCAGGTCGGCGGTCGGGCTGCCGTCGTGGGTGGCGGTCAGCAGGACGGTGCCGCCGTAGAGCGGGAACCGGTACGCGGTGGTGGCGGTCAGCCCGACGTCGGCGAGCATGCCGACCATGGCCGGGGTCGAGTAGTACGCGTAGTGACCGTGGCGCAGGGCGTTCCACTGCAGGCCGTCGACGATCGCGCCCAGGCAGTGGTACTGCAGCAGGAGTGTTCCGCCGGCCGCGAGCCGGGCGACCCGCTCGGTCAGGGCGGCCCGCTGATCGGTGAAGTGCATGAGCCCGAAGCAGGCGTCGACGACGACGTCGGCAGACGCGTCGGGGGCCGCCGGCGTGAGGCCGTAGGCGCTCAGCTCCGGCAGCCAGGTGCCGCCGTGCGGGCTCGGGTACTCGGCCACCGTGCCACGGGCCGGCAGGGCCCCGTCCGCCACCAGGCGCTCCAGGGCGGCGGCACGCTGGCGGACGAGCGCCGCCGGCTCGAAGCCGAGCGGCTCCTCCGTCACGTCGTCCGCCCCGACCAGCTGCGCGAGCCCGCACCCCGCACACAGCCACATCCGCAGCGGCAGGAGCGGGTCGGGCCCCGGGTCGCCCGCCGCCGGGAACAGCTCGCTGGAGGGCTGCTCCCCCAGGTCGAGCACCAGCTCGCCGGAGGTGCCGCCGCAGAACCGGCAGGCGACGGCCGAGGCAGCGGGGGCGGGGACGGCGTCGGCCAGCGGCGAGGCGGTCACACCCTCACGGTAGCGCCGCCTGATGCGCACCTCGCGCGGTGTGTGCGGCGCCGCTGCCGGTGGAGCACGCGCAGGGCCTGGTACGCCGCGCGACGTGCGCGATTATGGTGGCCCGGTGCAGGTGGTGCAGACCGAACTCGACGGGGTGCTGCTGTTCGAGCCGACCCCGCACCGCGACGCCCGCGGCTTCTTCAGCCGTACCTCGGACAACGCGGTGCTCGCCGCGGCGGGGATCGATCCGACGTTCCCGCAGGACTCCCAGTCGCGCAGTGTCCGCGGCGTGGTCCGTGGGATGCATGGCCGGTTGGGACGGGGCGAGGCGAAGCTGGTGCGTTGCGCGCACGGCGCTGTGCTCGACGTCGTGGTGGACGCGAGACCGGGCTCACCGACGTTCGGCCGCTGGGCGAGCTTCACGCTCGACGACGAGTCGATGCGGTCGGTGTACATCCCCCGCGGGTTCCTGCACGGGTTCCAGGCGCTGACCGACGTCGCCGACACCTGCTACCGGATCGACGCCGTCCACGACCCGAGCGAGGACGTCTCGGTGGCCTTCACCGATCCCGACCTGGCGATCCCGTGGCCGCTGCCGCCGACTCTGGTCAGCGACCGGGACCGCGCGGCCCCGTCGTGGTGGGAGCTGCGGGACCGGCTGCTGACGCCGGCCGGCCGCTGATCGATCGACGATCGCACCGTGAGGACCACGTGAGGGTCGCCGTCGTGGCCGTACCGGGGCTCGGCCTGTCGGTCGCCGTCGCCCGGCGCGCACTGGACCGGATTCCCGGCATCGCCCGCACCGTGGTCCTGCTCCCGGCGTTCGGCCACCGCGCACCCCGCAGGAAGGACGTGGCACCGGGGCCGCTTGCGGAGCTCCTGCTCGCAGATCTGCCCACCGAGTGCCCGGTCGTTCTCGTCGGGCACTCGGCGAGCTGCCAGATCGTCGTCGAGGTCGCGCTCCGCGCGCCCGGCAGGGTGGCCGGGCTCGTGCTCGTCGGGCCGACCACCGACCCCCGCGCCGCGACCTGGCCGGGGCTCGTCCGCCGCTGGTTGCGCACCGCGGCGCACGAGCGGCCGGGCCAGATCCCGCTCCTGGTGCGGGCCTACGCCCGCACGGGACTGGTGTCGATGGCGCGCGGGATGGACGCCGCGCGGCGCCACCGCCTCGACCGCACCCTCGGCGGCGTGACATGTCCGGTTCTGGTCGTCCGCGGCCGTGCGGACGCGATCTGCCCCGCCGACTGGGCGGCGGCGCTCGCCGCAGCCGCCCCGCAGGGATCCGTGGAGACGCTGCCGGTCGGGGCGCACATGGTGCCGGTGACCCACCCGGAGGCGCTGGCGGCACGGATCGCGGCGTTCGTCGACCGGCGGATCGTCAGCGCATGAGACTGTCGATGTAGGAGCTGCCGATCCCGACCTTGTCGTAGTGCTCACGACAGAGTGCGATGTAGTCGAAGACGTCGAAGGTCCCGTCCGGGTCGCCGTTCTCGTCGAGCCAGATCAGTGGACCGGTGACGTTGAACGTCACCTTCATCGGCTCGGCGTGCTCGTACGCGACGAGCGTATGAGCCTCCCCCGGCGCCTCGTACACCCAGTCGCCCGCTGTGGCCACCCACTCGTGCTCCAGGTAGCCCCACTTGCCGGAGATCGTGTACGCGAAGACCGCCTGCGGGTGGTAGTGGCGGTTCACCAGGCCGGCGGCGCGCGCGTAGAGCACGTCGCACCACCGGTTCTGGCTGGGAGAGATCCACAGCGGCCGCGAGCCGACCGTCTCGGAGAACGGCACGTAGTACCGCTCGTCGTCGGTCGGCGCGTCCTTGATGTAGGCCTCCGGCAGCGCACCCGGCCGGAAGACCTGATCGATCGGCTTGAGGTCGCGCCAGAACTCCCGCTTCGGCATGTCGCCGTGGAAGTCCGTCTTCGGCATCTCGCTCACCGGATCACGCCCCCGGGTCGTCCGGCGGCGCGAACACCACCAGGACCTGCAGGTCTTCGGTGACGTCGACGAACCGGTGGTCCGCCCCGACGTCGACCGACACCACCTTCCCCGGACCGACGTGGAACCGCTCCCCCTCCACCTCGAGGGCCGCCCGCCCGGCGAGCACGACGTAGATCTCGTCTGCCGAGTGCGGGTGCTGCGGATCCTTGCCGCCTGTCGGCAGGTGGTAGATGCCCATCGACAACCCCGGCCGCCGCAGGAACTCCGCGTACGACCGCGACCGGTCGGCCTGCAACTCCTCCAGCTCGAACGCCTGATAGCTCCCCATGTCCGATCCTCCCTCCCCGCCCCTCAGGGCACGTCGATGGTCACCGAGCCGTACTCCGCGCCCTGACCGTCGCCGTTCATCAGCCCGCCGGTCCGCGGGCTGACGATGCGGGACACGCAGCACTGCAGCCGGTCGTTCTTCTCGTGCTGGGCGTCGGAGAGGAAGACGTCCCGGTGGTCGATGGCCCCCTGGACGTCGAGGACCTTGACCTGGCAGAGCCCGCACTCCCCGCGCCGGCAGTCGTACATCATGTCCGCGCCGCAGGCCTCCAGGGCCTCGAGCATGGACACGTCGCCGGACACCGTGGTCTCCAGCCCGAGACGTGGGATGCGGACCCGGAACGCCTCGGGGGCGAACCGGCCGCTGGAGCCGAAGGTCTCGAACCGCAGGTCCGAGGGCCGCCGAGCCGTCCGAGCCCACGCCGCTTTGATCGCGTCGAGCATCGGGGCCGGGCCGCAGACGTAGAGCTCTCCGCCGTCGGGGACCGAGGCGACGAGCTCGTCGACGTCGAGCTTGCCGCCCTCGTCGTCGACGCGCAGGTCCATCCGGTCGCCGTGCTCGGCCGTCAGCTCGTCGACGAACGCCATCAACGATCGCGACCGCGCGCCGTAGACGAACCGGTAGTCCGCCCCGCGGGCCTTGAGCGTCTTGCCCATGGCGACCAGCGCGGTGATGCCGATGCCGCCGGCAGCCAGGACGTAGCCGGGGCGGCCGTAGTTGAGGGGGAAGTTCTGCAGCGGCTGGGTGATCTGCACCTCCTGGCCCCGGCGCAGCTGGTGGATGAACGCCGACCCGCCGCGGCTCTGCCGGGCGAGCTGGACCCCGAGGATGATCTCGTTGCCGTACGGGCCCGATCCGACCACCGAGTACGACCGCACGTCGGCCCGGCCGTTGACGTAGACACCGATGTCGATGTGGCTGCCCGGCGGCGCGGGCGCCTCCATCCGCTCGGGTGCGAGGACCACCTGGCGGACGTGCTGCGCGACCTCGCAGACGTCCACCACCCGCGCCCTGCCCCAGCGCTTGTGGCTCGTGGCTCCCATCGCTTACAACCCGCGCGCCATCAGACCGGCCTCGGGCCGGTCGCGATGCTTCGCCACCCCGTCGGACACCTCGGCCTCCATGCCCGTGCCCGCGGAGTGTCCGTTGCCCGTGCCGTTGTCCACCCGCGCGTTCTCCGCCGCGGTGACGGCGCTGAGAGCGGCGGCGGCGGTGCCGGAGTGCTCGTCGTCGGACCCGACGTCCGTGCTCGACTCTGCCGCGATCATGGCGGCCACCTTGCGCCGGGTCCACATGCTGCCGGCGTCGATGTTGAGGTTGTAGAAGTCGTAGCCGGGGTTGGCCTCGATCCCCCGCTGCTGGGCCTCCAGCATGACCTCGTCCTCGAAGAAGACGTTCGACACGCCCTCGCGCAGCCGGGTGGTGATCACCTGCTTGTCGAGGCACCAGTCGCGGGCGAAGGCCCAGAGGTAGAAGCAGGTGTTGTCGGTCTCGGGGGTCATCGTGTTGATCACGGTGCCGGTGACGCCCTGGCTGCGGTCGCCCTCGGGCGCGCCGGTCCCGGCCTTGGCCACGCCGACGTCGATCGCGACCGTCGAGGGTGCGGTGTAGTTGATGATCTGCCAGCGGTCGACGAGGCCGTCGTAGTCCGGGAAGCGGTCCTGCAGGTTGCGCTTCCAGAACGGCGGCGGCTCGATGCCGAGCATCCACTTGGTGACCGTCACCGTGTTCCCGCTGTGGGTGACCTCGAAGTCGGACTCGCTCAGCGAGTCGTGCCCGATGCTCGACCCGTGCACGAACTGCTCGTGGGTCAGGTCCATCAGGTTGTCGACGATCAGCTGGTAGCTGCAGTTGACGTGGATGGTCTTCCCGTCGCCCGCCCAGGCGGGGTCGTCGTTGTAGTGCAGGTCCGGCACCGTGCCCGGATCGGCCAGCGCCGGGTCGCCGGGCCACACCCACACGTAGCGGTGCCGCTCGACCACCGGGTAGGAGTGCACGGTCGCACTGGGGTTGATCGTGTCCTGCGCCGGCATGAAGGTGGCCCGCCCGTCGGCGTCGTAGCAGATGCCGTGGTAGCCGCACATGATCTCGTCGTCGCCGCGGAGCTTGCCCATCGACAGCGGCGCGAGGCGGTGCCAGCACGCGTCGGCGAGTGCGACGGCGCGGCCCCCGGTGGTCCGGTAGAACACGATCGGCCGGCCCGCGACGGTCTTGGCGAGCAGGTTGCGCCCCACCTCGTGGTCCCATGCGGCGGCATACCAGGCGTTGAGCGGGAAGTGGCGGACGGACGCGTGGGCGGTGGGGTTCTGCATCTGCGTCTGTGGTTGTGACATGGCACTTCTCCTTGCGGCGGCACCGACCGGCGCCGCCGTGGGTCGGAACGTGGTGGGTCGACCGGTCAGGCGGGAATCGGGTCCTCGTGGTGCGCGGGGGCCTCGCGCACACCGAGGTAGAGGAAGAACGAGACGATCATGATTCCGGCGGCGACGAAGACGCCCGGGGCCCAGCTGCCGGTGGCGTCGCGCAGGATGCCGCTGACGACGGGGCTGAGCACAGCGCCGATCTCGGAGACGAGGTTGAGCATCCCGAAGGCGGACCCGCGCTCGCTCGCCGGGACCATGTCGCCGGTCATGCCCTGCACGATCGGCTGCAGCGCGTTGAAGAACAGGCCGGAGCTGAACAGCAGCAGCCCGAGCAGGGCGAGTGACGGCCGCTCGCCCCCGGAGACGCTCCAGCCGAAGATCAGCACGAGCACCGAGTACACGCCGGTGCAGATGAGGGCCAGCTTCTTGCGGCTGCCGCCCGTGCGGACGGCCCGGTCGGCGAGCCACCCGCCCGCGGGGAAGCCGAGGATGCCTGCGCCGGCGTTGAACGCCGCAGTGAGCGCCGCGGCCAGCAGGCTGCTCTGCGCGGCCTCGCGGACGATCTGCACCGACCAGAAGCTGAAGAACCAGAGGTTCCACAGGATGGCGATGTAGGCCAGGTAGACCAGCCAGATGTTGCGGTTGAGCAGCGCAGGTCCGCGACCCGAGCGCTTGACGCTGCGCACGATGATCACGATGTAGATCAGCGCGATGACCGAGGCGACCGACGCGGTCAGCCACTCCGGCCATCGGAAGGTCTCGGCCACCAGGAACAGCGCGACGATCACGAGGAAGGTCGGCGCCGAGAACAGGATCAGCCGCAGGAGCGGCGGGCCGAGCCGCATCGCCCCGCCCAGCTTCGACCGGAAGAAGACGTATGCGATCACGGCGACGACGAAGGTGAACGCGGCGAAGACGAAGAACGGCATCCGCCACGCCTCGCCGCCCATTCCCAGTGACGCGCCCCAGCCGATCAGGATCGGGGTGAAGATGATGCCGACGGTCAGGCCGATCGACAGGCCGGCGATGACGATGCCGAGCCCGAGCGTCCGCTTCGCGACCGGGGTGTGGTTGATGATGAGCGTGCGGTCGTTGGAGTAGAAGACGCCCTCACCCAGGCCGGTCAGCACGCGGGCGGCGACGAAGGCCACGAGCCCGGCCATCAGGCCCGAGACGATGGTCAGCACGCACGCGGCCAGCAGGGAGACGATGATCATTTCCCGATGCCCGAACCGGTCGCCCAACCGGCCGCCCGGGTACTGGGTGAGCATGTAGCCGAGGAAGAACATCGAGCCCACGAGCCCGCCGAGGGTGGCAGGGTTGGCCGCGTCGCCGATGAACCCCGCCTTGTTCTGGATCATCCATGCGATCACTGGTCCCGTGAGGGTGCGGTCGGCGTAGCTGACCACCCAACCGAGGAGCAGCACGGCCCACAGGGCCTTGTAGGGCGACAGAGGATGGCCCTCTCGCCCCTCGTCGAGCAGCTGTTCGTTCCGGGCGGTGTCGCTGTCGTGGCTACCGGTCGCCATCGGCCCCTCCTCCTTCCTCGCTGCGTTGCGACCCCGGCGTGAGCCGCGTCACGGGGGTAGCGCGAATGGTGCGCCGGAAAACATCCGGTTCGCCAGTGAGATCGCCCGGGAAAGGTTTGCGCGATACCGCGGATCGGCCGTGCACATTTGCCTGGACCAGCTCCGCCATTCCGCTTACCCCGGACGCCGCAGGAGTTGCCGCGGGATGTCGCAGAGGCAATGCTGAGCGGCCCGGACAGTCCCGCGGCGCGGGTGTGGTTGCGATCTGCACCGCACCCGCGGTAGCGGCCGTCCCGTTCGTGGCGTCGAGGAGGAGCCCGATGGCGATGCCGCCGGCCCCCGCCTCAAACGGCGGCGCCGCCACGGCGGTCGGCCCGGACGTCATGGCCGCCGCACTGGAGGCCTCTGCCGACGGCGTCGCCCTGCTCGACGAGCAGGGGCGCTGCCTCTTCGTCAACCCGGCCGCGTGCGGCCTTCTCGGCGCACCGTCCGCCGACCTGCTGGGACAGCCGGGGCCCTTTGCCGGATCCGAGGACGCGCCATCCGGAACGGCGCGCCCGCGCCGCGTGGTCCGGTGGAGGGCGCCGGGCTCGCTGCGCGAGCGGGAACTCGAGTACCAGCGACGTGCCGTACCGGGGGTGGACGGTCGCAGGCTTACGGTCGTCACCTTCCGCGACGTGACCGACGTCCGGCTCCAGCAGCGGCGGTTCACCGCCTTCGCGACCGCTGCCGCGAACATCGCCTACGCCGGATCGCTGCGAGGCACGCTCGACACGATCTGCGCCCAGCTGGTGGAGACGGCCGGCCTGGCGGGCGCACAGATCTTCCTCGTCGACGCCTCCGGCAACAGGATGCGGGTCCACGGAGCCGCACCCGTCGACCGGTGGCCGCCCGACTTCACCCTGCGCCTCGAAGAGGCACGGCAGCGCGGGGCGGAGCTCAGCTCGTTCGAGGCGCTGCGGACCGGCCGGCCGGTGGCGACCCGGCGCAGGAAGGCACAGATGCTCGCGGACCCCCGCTGGGCCCCGTTGCACGACCAGCTCGACAGCTTCGCCTGGGACGACTTCGTGGCCGTGCCCCTGGTGGTCCGTGACCGCGCCGTCGGCGCACTCAACGCCTACTGCCGGCCCGGCCACGAACCCGACGACGACGAGATCGCGTTCCTGACGGCGATGGCCGACCAGGCCGCCGTCGCCGTGGAGAACGCCCGCCTGCTCACCGAGGTCCGTGGCCAGGCCGCCTCGGACGAGCGGCACCGGCTCGCCCGGGAGCTGCACGACTCCGCCTGCCAGCGGTTGTTCTCCCTCACGCTGCACCTGCGGGCGGCCGAGCTGACCCGTGCGGAGGGGACCCCGCCGGACACCCTCCTGCGCACCCTCGACGAGCTGGCCCACGCGGCACTCGACGACATGCGGGCGCTGATCTTCGAGCTCCACCCGACCCTGCTCGACACGCACGGACTGGTCGGCGCCGTGCGCGAGCAGGCGGCGTGGGTCACCCGGCGGGGCGGGCCGGAGGTGACCGTCGACGGGCCCCGGGAACGCCTCGACCTCGGGCTCGACGCCGAACTCGACGCCTACCGGCTGGTGCAGGAGGCGCTCCACAACTGTGTGAAGCACGCGCGGGCGGCGCACGTCCACGTCCGGATCGGTCCGGTCGACGACAACCCGCAGACGCTGCTGGTCGAGGTCGGCGACGACGGTGTCGGTTTCGATCCTCGGGTCGTCACCCCCGGGCTCGGGCTGGTGTCGATGCGCGAGCGGGCCGAGCGCCTCGGTGGCCGGCTCGTCGTCGCCCGGCGGCCGGCCGGTGGGACGGTCGTCCGGCTGCTCGCCCCGCGTGTCCTGGGTGATCCCGGATGACCGGCGAGACGATCCGGGTCTTCGTGGTCGACGACCACGAGGTGGTGCGGCTGGGTCTGCGGGCGTTCCTCGGAGCCACGCCCGGGATCGAGGTGGTCGGCGAGGCGGCCGACGGCCGGTCCGCGCTGCAGGATCTCGACGCGCTCGCGGCCCGGGACGCGCTGCCGGACGTCGTGCTGATGGACCTGGTCATGCCCGAGCCCGACGGTGTCGCGACGACGGCACTGGTCAAGAAGGCCCACCCGGCCGTCGACGTGGTGGTGGTCACCAGCTTCGGGGAGGCCCACCGCGTCCAGGGCGCGCTGGAGGCCGGCGCCACCGGTTACGTGCTCAAGGACGCCGAGGTCGACGAGATCGTCGAGGCGATCCGGGCCGCGCACCGGGGCGAGGTGCACCTCGACGCCGCCGTGGCCCGGGTGCTGACCCGTTCACTCGTCGCGCCGCGGCGAGGAGTCGCCGCGCTGACCGCCCGGGAGCGCGACGTGCTCGTCCTGGTCGCGGAGGGCCGGTCGAACCGGGAGATCGGGCGGATGTTGTCGATCGGCGAACGTACGGTGCAGACGCACCTGGGCAACGTGCTGATGAAGCTGGAACTGTCGTCGCGGACGCAGGCCGCGCTGTGGGCGGTCCGGGAGGGCCTGGTCCGCCTCTGAGCAGCGCACCAGCGCGGCGGTCAGTCGTCGGAGTCGTCGGCGCGGTGCCGGCCGCCGGAGTCGGAGTCGGAGTCGGAGTCGGAGTCGTCCGCGTGGTGGCGGCCGCCGTCGTCGGAGCGTTCGCGGTCGCCCTGGTCGCGGCTCTTGCCGTCCCGGTCCTCGTGGTCGCGGTCCTTCTTGTCGCGGTCCTCGTGGTCGCGGTCCTTCTTGACGCGGTCCTCGTGGTCGCGATCCTTCTTGACGCGGTCCTCGTGGTCGCGATCCTTCTTGTCGCGGTCCTCGTGGTCGTCGTCGCGATCCCGGCGGTCGTCGTCGGAACGATCCTCGTGAGATCGCCTGAGAGCGGCACGGTCCCGGTCGTTCGCGCTGTCGCCGTCGTCGGAATCCGCCGCGTCCCTGTCGTCGTCCCGATCCCTCGTCCAGCCCCGGTCGTCGGACCTCTCGGCCTGCTCGGTGTCCCGGTTCTCGTCGTCCCGGTCAATCACGGCGCGATTGCTGGAACGGCTCCTGCCGCTGTCCGACCCGCGGTCGGACCGGTCGTCGGACGTGATGTCGTCCGCCGCGTGGCGGCCGGTCGCCGGAGGGAGCGCCTCCGCCGCGAGGACGTCGCCGTCGACCGGCTCGCTCGGGGCGTCGTTCGTCGGGTGGGGGGTGGGTAGCCGCAACCGCGGAACCGCGGACGGAGCGGCCGGCCTCGAGTTCGCGACGACGGGTTGCGCAGCGGTGGGCGCCTCGGGGGACGAGGTCGGTGCAGTCGTGGACGTGGCGGTGGACGTGGCGGTGGACGTGGCGGTGGACGTGGCGGTGGACGTGGTGGTGGACGTGGTGGTGGGCACGGGTGCGGCCGCGACGGGCGACTCGGGCTCAGGCGGTGACGGCGGCGCGGGGGCCTGCGGTTCCGCCGCCATCGACACCGCGACCATCGTGCTGCACAGCAGCGCACCACTGACCGCCAGCCCGCGCGCGGCGGGTGACAGGGTCGGCCAGGCGCGGCCCTCGCGACGCAGGAGGTCGGCCACGGGCCACTGCGTCGCGGACATACCGCGACGGTGCGTTGCCATGTCACCTCCCCGGAGTGCCCCTTCAGGTAACGATTAGGTCTCCCGGATGCCGCGGTCGCAAACACCTCGCCACGGTCAGTGGTCGACCTGCGACGCTACGAAAACGCTGGTCACAAAGGTGAGCGGCGGTCGGACAGGTCGTCGTCGAGGCGCCCGAGGCGGTGAGCGATGCGGCTGCCGGAGCGCGCGACGTCGACGGTCCATGGCACGCGGGGCGGGCGGTTCGGGTGAGTCTCGCGGCGCACGTCGTCGACCTGCGCGGGGTCGAGGAGCCCCAGCGAGGCCGCGTGCTCGGCGATCTGGACGCTGTCGTCGACGACCAGCATCGGCACTCCGGCGGCGGTGGTGGCGGCAGCGAGCGTGTCCACCTCGGTGGCGCGGCGCGGGTTCAGGGCTCCGGTGCGCCGGACGTAGATCGCCCGGATCCGGCCGGGGTGCTCGTGGGCCGCGGCCGCGTAGATCTCCGGGTCGAGCTGTCCCGTGTCGCCGACCAGCAGCAGCGCCATACCGGGGTGTTCAGCGAGGATGCGCCGGATGAGCCCGGACTTGTGCTCGCGGGAGCCGATGCGGAACAGGTTGCCGCGGCCGGGGCCCCAGTCGGTCAACAGCAGCGGACCGAACGGGAAGCCGCGCAGCGCGATGAACTCCAGCAGCATCTCGTGCAGGTTCCACGGGCTGGTCGACAGGTAGAACACCGGCAGACCGGCCTCGCCGGAGCGGCAGACCAGCGCCCGGTACAACGCGGCGGCCCCGGGCAGCGGTGCGCGATCGGTGACCTCCGTGAGCAGCGTGATGCGGAGGAACTCCAGCCCGCGGGTCAGCCCGGTCTCGAGGATCGTGTCGTCGACGTCGCTGACGAGCCCGAGGGAGACGTCCGGCGACACCACGAGGACGGGCGTGTGCACGGTGGTGCCGTCGGCGAGGCTGAGCTCGACGTCGTGCCAGCCGGGCGACAGCCCCGGGTCGGTGAGGACGACGTCGACGTAGCCGTCGCGGTCACTGCGCCCGGTGGCGGTGGCACCGGGCGTGCGAGCGGTGACCGCCGCATCGGCCACCTCGACGCTCAGGAACCGCGCCAGGCTGGTGCGCAGCGTGGAGCGGCGGGATCGCCGGGCGGGCGCCTGCCCCGGTTCGCGGACGGGCGCGAGCACGCCGTCGTCCGGCACCGGCACCGTCCTGGCCCGCGCCTCGGGCCTGCCGAATACCGCGCGTGCGCCGAGTTCCACCCGCTGCGGAGAGCCGTGCCCGACGAACGGGATCAGGAGCGGAGCCGTGGAGCGACGGAACAGGCGCAGCAGGGCGATCTGCAGCACCCGCACGCCGTCCTCGACGAGAGTGGCGACGCGGATCAGCGCAGCGCGGACGAGCGCCGCCCTGGCTCTGGCCACCCACACGAGCGCCGCGGCGCCCGCCACCGTCACTCCGGCGGGCACCGGCCGTCTCCACCGCACGCGCATGCGGAGCAGCCTGCCGATCGCGTAGGCGTGCCGCCAGTCCTGCAGCAGCGCGTCGCCGATCGGAGCGCCGGCCGTCAGGGCGCCGGGAGGACCACCTCGTCGGGCGCCCGGTCCGGCCGCAGGCCGCGCCACGCGGCGTGCCGCAGCCGGCCGTCGCGCGTCACGAGCCGGTACTCGACCTCGCCGACCAGGATGGGGTCCACCCAGCGGGCCTTGCGGGCGTGCTCGCGCGGCACGACCTCGTCGAAGGGGCTGGTCGGCCTGGCCAGCGGCCGCAGGCGGCGCATCAGGTCGGTGAGCACCGCGTCGGAGAACCCGGTGCCCACGTGGCCGAGGTAGCGCAGGCTGCCGTCGGCGTCGTGCGCGCCCAGCAGCAGCGATCCGAACGTGCGGGTGCGCCGGCCCTCCCCCACGGTCCACCCGCCGATCAGCACCTCCTGGGTGCGGATCAGGGCGGTCTTGATCCAGGCCGCCGAACGGCGCCCCGGCTCGTAGCGCGCGGCCCGGCGCTTGGCCACGACGCCCTCGAGGCCGTGCCCGTCGGCGATCTCGAGCAGCTGCTTCCCGTCGACGTCGGTATACGACGGCGGCACGAGCACCCGCTCCGCCGGGGCGAGCTCGGCGAGCCGGGCCCGGCGCTCGTCGTAGGGGGCGGCGAGCAGCGACTCGCCGTCGTGGAACAGCACGTCGAAGACGTAGTACGAGACCGGGAGGCGCGCGCGCAGCTCCGCCGACGGATGGCGGACGTGCATGCGGTCCTGCAGCAGCCCGAAGTTCGGCCGGCCCCGCTCGTCGAGGACCACGATCTCCCCGTCGAGCAGGACGGGCCGGCCTCCGCTGGCCGCGACGATCCCGGCGAGCTCCGGGTAGCCGGCGGTGACGTCGTTGCCGAGACGGCTGGTGAGCTGGACCTGGTCGCCGGCGGCTGCGACGACGGCGCGCACCCCGTCCCACTTGAACTCGAAGGCCCACCCGGGCCCCGCCGGCACCTTCCCGGCGGTGGCGAGCATGGGCATGACCGGCTCGGGGAGCGCGGCGGCGGTCACGGGCACAGTGTCCGCGCTGTTCGCGCCGCGCGCCGCCTCCGTAGGTCACCCAAGAGGTTTGGAAAGCCACTTTCCTGCAACCACGCCGGGGCTCAGATGGCGCGCGGCGAGCCCGCGCCCTCCGCCCGCGTGGTGCCCTTTCGGCCGGCGTTCAGCGGCGTGGCGACGTCCTCCAGCGACTGCCCCTCCGCGTTGACGCCGTGGACGAGCGCCACGATCCCGCCGACGATCATGATCGCGCCGCCCATCAGGTAGCCGTAGAAGAGCTTCGACGGGTCGCTGCCGTCGCCGATGAGCGCGCCGTAGATCACCGGGGCGATCGCCCCGAAGCACTGCGCGATGGCGAAGAACACCGCGATCGCCTTGGCGCGGACCTCCATCGGGAAGATCTCGCTCACCGTCAGGTAGGCCGAGCTCCCACCGGCGGAGGCGAAGAAGAAGATCACGCACCAGGCGACGGTCTGTGTGATCGCGTTGAGCGCACCGGCGTAGAAGAGGAACGCACTGATCGCCAGCAGCACGCCCGACGTCACGTAGGTGATCGCGATCATCTTCCGGCGGCCGATCGTGTCGAAGAAGTGTCCGAGCGCGAGCGGGCCGACGAGGTTCCCGACGGCGAAGGCGATCAGGTAGAGCGGGGTGTTCTCCGACGCACGCCTTAGAACTTCCCCAGCACCAGCGTCGCGGTGAAGAAGATCGCGTTGTAGAGGAACGACTGCGTGATCATCATCGTGGCGCCGAGGATCGACCGCGTCGGGTACTCGCGGAAGAGCACACGCAGCAGCGTCAGATAGCCGTGGTCCTCGCCGGCCTTGACGTCGATGGCCTTGCTCTCGTCGACGGGCGGGAGCTCGCGGCCGGTCTTCTCCTGGACCTCGTGCTCCATGAAGGCGATCGACTTCTCGGCCTCGTCGGTGCGGCCGTGCATGACCTGCCACCGCGGGCTCTCGGGCAGGTGCCGCCGGATGAAGATGATGACGATGCCGAGGATCAGGTAGACGGTGGCCAGCAACCCCACCTGGGTGGACGAGAGCCCCAGCGTGTCCGGATGGGTGAGTGTGTCGCCGACGGCGCTGGCGATGCTGATCTCCAGGCCGTCGAGGATCCACGCGACCCCCAGCGCTGCGACCATGCGGGTGTGGAACGGGGACCAGGGAAGGCGGTCGATACGGGCCGGGATCAGGCTCCGCACGGCTCCACCTGCGGCAACGGACATGGACGCGCCATCCCCGATGCCAGGACATCAAACTACCAATGCTAACTAATGCAGGTCATAGAACAGCAAAATTGGCGTCGGTGTCCTTCCGGCGGCTGTCCGATCGTCCCCAGGATGAGCACCGGCGACCATGCCGGGCCCCGACCCCCTCAGGAGGATCCCGATGACTCTGTACGCCGCGCTCATCTACGGTGCCGAACTCGACCGGGGCGACGGCTCGCCGCGCGAGATGTCCAGCGAGTACGCCGAGTTCAGCAAGGCCGCCGCGGCGGTCATCCGCGGCGGCGAGGGCCTCTACCCGACGTCCACGGCCACGGTGGTGCGGGTGATCGGCGGCAAGGGCGGCGACGTCGTGACGACTGACGGCCCGTACGCCGAGACCAAGGAGGTGCTCAACGGCTTCTACCTGCTGGAGTGCGCCGACCTCGACGAGGCGATCGCCACGGCGGCCCGCATCCCCGGGGCCTGGCACGGGGCGGTGGAGGTCCGGCCGGTGATCGAGTTCGCATGACCCTGCCCGATCCGGCGCACGCCGCCCTCGTCCGCCTCGTGCGCGACGAGGGCCGGCGTGTGCTGGCCACGCTCGTGCGGCACACAGGAGATCTACAGCTCGCCGAGGACGCCGTGCAGGACGCGGTCCTGCGGGCACTGGACACCTGGCCGCGCACCGGCGTCCCGCCGCAGCCGCGGGCGTGGATGACGCTCACCGCGCGCAACCGGGCCGTCGACCTCGTCCGTCGGGAGTCCGCCCGAACCGGGAAGGAGGCCGAGGCCGTGCGTCTGCTGGAGCCGCCCGCCGACGAGCCACCCGAGATGCTGCGCGACGACCAGTTGCGGCTGGTGTTCACCTGCTGCCATCCGGCGCTGGCGCTCGAGACACAGGTCGCACTGGCCCTGCACACGCTCTGCGGGCTGTCCACCGCCGAGGTGGGCCGTGCGCTGCTCGTCCCCGAGGCGACGATGTCCAAACGCCTGATTCGGGCGAAGCAGAAGATCGCTCGGGCCCACATCCCGTACCGGGTGCCGGACGCCGCGGAGCTGCCCGACCGGCTGCACGGGGTCGCGGCGACGGTGTACCTGCTGTTCACCGAGGGCTACGGACGGGCCGACGGCGCGACGGCCGCCGACGAGGCCCTGCGCCTGGCCCGGCTGTTGCACGGGCTGATGCCGGACGAGCCGGCGGTGCTCGGCCTGCTGGCACTGCTGCTGCTGCAGGACTCGCGGCGCTCCACCCGTTTCACCGCAGCCGGCGACGCCGTGCCGCTGGCCGAGCAGGACCGCGCGCAGTGGCATCGTCCGTCGATCACCGAGGGCGTGGTGCTCGTCGGCGAAGGGCTGCGCCGCAGCCCCGGGCGCCCCGATCCGTACGTGGTCCAGGCCGCCATCGCCGCCTGCCACGCTCTGGCCCCCGCCTCGTGCGACACCGACTGGTCGGCGATCCTGTCGTGGTACGACGTGTTGCTCACCGTGCACGACACACCGGTGGTGCGGCTCAACCGGGCCGTCGCGGTCGGCGAGTGCCGCGGTCCGCAGGCGGCGATGGCGGAGCTGGACGCCCTCGCGACTCTGGGCGGCTACCCGCTCTGGCACGCGACCCGCGCCGAATTGCTGGTCCGGCTGGAACGCGTGGACGAGGCACGTACGGCGTTCGACGAGGCGCTGGCCCTGCCCCTCAGCGAAGCCCAGCGCCGGCACGTCGCCGGCCGACGGGCCGCGTTCGTCGACGAAGTTGCCGGTGAGAGGCCTGTCACGTGAGTGCACTCACGTGATTCCTCCTAACGTCTGAATCGATTCCGACGATACTGGGGTAGGTGCCCGACGGCGTGCACGTCCCGTCCCACCACCACCGAGGTTGAGTCATGTCCGTCCTCCTGGACCGCCCGCGCCGTGCGCGCCGCGGCTCCATCCCGTCGCCCACGAGGCTGCTGACCGCCGTCGCCGCCCTCTTCGCCTTCGACGGCGCCGTCTTCGGCAGCTGGGCCGCACGCATCCCCGACGTCACCACGCAGGTCGGCGCCTCGCACACGGCGCTCGGCCTCGCTCTGCTGTGCGTCTCGATCGGTGCGCTGGCGAGCATGCAGCTCGCCGGGGCACTGTGCGCCCGCCTGGGTGCCGGGCTGGTCGCCAGCGTGTCCGCGGTGCTGATCTGCGTGGCGGTCACCCTGCCCGGCCTCGCCCGGACGCTGCCCGAGCTCGGCGCGGCGCTGCTCGCCTTCGGCGCGGCGACCGGAGCGGTCAACGTGGCCGCCAACAGCGCCGGCGTCCGGCTCGAGGCCGCGGGCGACCGCCCGATCATGCCCGGGCTGCACGCCGCGTTCAGCTTCGGCGGGCTCTTCGGGGCGGCCGTCGGCGGCGTCGCGTCCGGGCTCGGCGGGGTGGCCACGCACCTGCTGGCCGTGGGCGCGGTCGGAGTGCTGCTCACCGCCGCGATCGCGCCGGTGCTCGTCGCCGGTGATGCGGGCCGGCAGGTGTCCGTCGCGCCGGCCGCCGAGCCGCGACACGCGTCGACCGCTCCTCGTCGCCTGCTCGTCGTGCTCGGCCTGATCGCCGGCTGCACGGCCTACGGCGAGGGCGCGATCACCGACTGGGGCGCCCTGCACCTGCGGGAGACCTTGGCGGCGACCCCGGCCATGGCTGCCGCCGGATACGCCGCGTTCTCGCTGGCGATGGCCTGCGGGCGCCTCCTCGGCAGCCGGTTGGTGCGGTCCTTCGGGGCGACGCACGTCCTCGTCCTCGGCTCCGCACTCGCCGCGATCGGCATGCTCGCCGCCGCCCTCGCCCCGTCCGCCGAGGTGGCGCTGGCCGGCTTCGCGCTGGTCGGGCTGGGTCTGGCCAACGTGTTCCCGCTCGCGATCGCCCGTGCGGGTGCTCTCGGCGGGTCGAAGGGGGTGGCCCTGGCCTCGACGGTCGGCTACACCGGACTGCTCGGCGGCCCGCCCCTGATCGGGCTGCTCGTCGGCGGCGTGGGCCTGCCGGCCGCGCTGACCACGGTGTCGCTGCTCGCGGCGGTTGCCGGGGCTCTGAGCCTGTACGCGACGCCGCAGCGCGCCCTCGTGCACGCGCGGGTGGCCGGCGCGCTCGACGCCGGGCGGGAGCGTGCCGTCGCCGGGCTGGCCCCCGCGGTGGTCCGCTACGGCCCGTCGATGCGCCGCTGGGCGGACGACCTCACCCTGCTCGGCGCCGCCGACGGATCGACCGCCGTGCCGGCTCCGACCCGCACCCTCACCCCGCTCACGGCCGTGTACCTACGTTGATCCAGGGAAACGGACCGGGGACGGCTACTCCCCCTGGTCCTCCTCACCGGGAGGCAGGTCCTCGAAGGTGCCGGCCTCGGTCGTGACGGCCCCGCCGCCCCCGGCCGTGTCGGCGCCCGATCCTGCGCCCGATCCGGCGCCGTCCGCGTGGATCTCGCTGCCGCCGTACTCGACGGAGCCGGCTCCGGGTCCCTCACCAGGAGCGATCTCCGCGACGGTGTCCGGGTCGATCGGGGGGTTGTGCGACTGGGTCATCCGGTCGTCTCCTTCCGTGTGACCGATGCGTACCCGGCCCGACCGGCGGGGGCAACGCCGGGCGGGACCTCATCCGCCGTGCGGAAGCGCGAACCTCGTGTCCGCCGACGCAGGACTCGCAGGATTTGTGGACCGCGGTGCGCCGCGCGTGCGCTGCGCTCCTATCGTCGGCCAGGTGGCCTCGGATGCCGATCTCCCTGCCGGCGGCACGCCCGCCCCTGCCGGCAGCCAACGCGCGCAGCGCCTGCGCAAGGCCGACGACGCGCGCGCCAGCTACCCGTACCGGTACGCCACCGACGCCACCGCAGCCACATCCGCGCGCTGGAGCACGGCATGCCGCCGACGGGCGGGCTCGGCATCGGGATCGACCGGCTGGTCATGCTGCTGGCCGGCGTCGACTCGATCCGCGAGGTGATCCTCTTCCCGACGCTGCGCCCGGAGTTCGTTCCGCCCCCGGGCGGTGGGCCCGGCGGCGCCCCACGCCCGCTCGCGGCGCCCACCCCGATCGCCTCGGGCAGCGTCGCCGGCTCTGCGGACCCCGCCGGCGACCTGGCGTCGACCTCCTCGGTGGCCACCCTGCCGTCGATGGCCCCGTCGACGCACCCCATCACCCCGCCCGAGCGCCGGACGGGGCTGCAGCCGCGCGCGGTCACGACGATCGCCGCCCTGACCGCGCTGTGCGGCGTGCTGCAGCTGTTGAGCATGATCCCGAACGTGGCGTCGCGGTTCGACACCCGCGAAGACGCCTTCGGGCCGCTGTGGGTGCCGGTCGCCGGCCACGTCGTGTCGGTGATCGCCGGGCTGCTGCTGATCCTGCTCGCCGACCAGCTCGGCAAGGGCAAGCACTCGGCGTGGCGGGTGGCCGTGGCACTGTTCGTGCTGGGCGCGGTCGCGCACCTGGTCAGGGGCCCGCACCCGATAGCGCTGGCGTTCTGCGTCGGTATGTTCGTTGCGCTGCTGGCGTACCGGAAGTCCTTCGGAGCGCCCGTCGACCCGCCGTCGCTGTTCCGCCTCGTCCGGTTCGTGCCGGTGTACCTGGCGGCCGTGCTCGTCTTCGGCGTCGTCGCGCTGTGGGCGGAGCGGAGTCGGCTCGACCCGGACCTCACGCCCGGGGGCGTGCTGGAGACGGTGTTCGGCGGGCTTGTCGGACTCGACGGCCCGTACACGTACCGGTCGCCGTTCTTCGCCGCCTACTTCACGGCGGCACTGCTCGCCCTGGGCGTCGTCGGCCTGATCGTGCTCGCGATCCTGCTGTTTCGCCCCCTGGCAGCGCGCACCGAGCACACCGAGGGCGACTGGGAGCACGCCACGCGCCTCGTGCACACCTACGGCTGGGACACGCTGGCCTACTTCGCCCTGCGCGACGACAAGAACTTCTTCTTCGCCCGCGACGGCGAGGCGTTCCTCGCCTACACCTACATCGGCGGCTACGCGCTGGTGTCCGGCGACCCGATCGGCGCGCAGGGATCGGTGGTGGCGGTGTTCGACGAGTTCCTCGAGATGTGCGACGAGCGGGCCTGGACCCCCGCGCTGCTCGCCGCACGCGAGGCCAGCATGCCGCTCTACGCGTCGCGCGGGTTCTCGGCGTTCTACCTGGGCGACGAGGCGATCGTCGACTGCCGCCGGTTCTCCCTGGAGGGCGCGCGGCACAAGAGCCTGCGGGCGGCCGTGCGGCGGGTGGGGCGGACGCACCGCTTCCAGCTCGTGGCGGAGTCGAACGCCTCTGCGCCGCTCGTGGAGCAGCTCAACGCCATCAGCGCGCGCTGGCGGGGCAAGAACCCCGAGCGCGGCTTCACGATGTCGCTCTCGCAGGACGTCCGCGGCGCCGGGGCGAACCCGGAGTTCCTGCTGTGCGTGGCGCTGCGCGACGACGGCACGCCGTCGGGGTTCCTGCGGCTGGTACCCGCCTACGGGCCCTCGTTCGGCTACACGCTCGACCTCATGCGGCACGACCCCGACGCCCCCAACGGGATGACGGAGTTCCTCATCGCCTCCACCGCCGGGGCGCTGCGCGACCGGGGGGTGGCGCGGCTGTCGATGAACTTCGCGATGTGGGGGCGGCTGTTCGCCGACGACGTGCCGTTCACCGCCGCCCAGCGTGCGGCCCGGTGGGCGGTCGGCGTGCTCAACCCGTTCTTCCAGATCAGGTCGCTGCACGACTTCAACGCGAAGTTCGACCCGGAGTGGCTGCCGCGGGTGCTCGCCTACCGCCGCCGGAGGGACCTGCCGCGGGTGGGACTGCGTTACGCCGGCGCCGAGGGCTTCCTCGCGCTGCCCGGAATCGGGGAGCTGCTCGTGCCGAGGACCGTCGGCGGGGTCGGATCGCCCTCCGCCCCGCCCGCCGACCGGCGGACCGCCTGACCCCTGTCCACCGATCGGTGGACGGCCACGTCGACCGGCACAGGGGCCAATCCGTCGACTGTGCCGCGGCTTCCCGCGGGGCATCGTCAGGGGTGTCGGACAACAAGCCCGGCAGACCGGACGGAGCAGCGAGATGACCACCGCGACCACCTCTTATGCGGACACCCCCTACTACGACACTTTCGCCACCGCCGACGACGACACGCTCCGCATGCCGCTGCCGACCGCCGAGCACACCGACCGCCCCGCCGACCGGCATTCGACCGGGCTGGTGCTCAACCCGACCCGCCTGTGGACCGGCGGACTGGCCACCGCCGCGGTCGCCGCGCTCGTCGGCCTGGTCGGCACCCTCGTGATCCGGGTCCTCTTCGAGCACGCGCCGGTCGGTGCGTCCGCCGCCCACGCCGTCAATGCCGGCAACGCCGGCCTGCTGTGCCTGTTCGCCGCCGTCGCCGCGCTCGCCGCCACCGGGATCGCGCACCTGCTGATGGTCTCCACCCCGGAGCCGCTGTCCTACCTCGGCTGGATCATCGGCCTCTCGACGGCCGCCGCGGTCGTCCTGCCCCTACTGAGCAGCGTGCCGACGGCCGCCGCCGTCGCGATCGCGGTGGTGAACCTGGTGATCGGGCTCGCGATCGGCAGCCTGGTGGTCGGCACCGCGATGTCCGCCCGCCGGCCCGCCACCCGGTGACCCGGGTGCGTCCGGGAAACCCGCGCCGCGTCCGCCCTACCGGGTGGGCGCGGCGCCGTCGTTCACGCTGCTGGTCACTCGACAAGACCCCTTCGCATGCCCTCCGCCACCGCCGCCGCGCGGTCGGAGACCCCCAGCTTCTCGTACAGCCGCTGGGTGTGGGTTTTGACCGTGCTCACCCCGAGGAACAGCTCCGCCGCCATCTGCGGCACGGACAACCCGCGTGCGAACCCCTGCAGCACCTGCCGCTCGCGCTCGCTCAGCGCCGGCCCGGACGTCTGCGCCCGCATCCGGATCTCCCCCGCCAGGCCGGCGGCGACCCCAGGCGGGAGGACCGTCTTCCCGCGCGCCACGTCCAGCACCGCCTCGACGATCTCCGCCCGGCGCGCGTCCTTGCTGAGGTAGCCGGCAGCGCCGGCCTCCACCGCCTGGAACACGATGCTGCTGTCCGTGTGCGCGGACAGCAGCAGCACCCGGGTCGGCAGCCCGTCGCGGACCGTCGCCCTGACCACGCCCAGCCCGTCGATGTCGGGCATCTCGTGGTCGACGAGAGCGACGTCCGGCTTCTCGCGACGGATCGCCTCGAGTGCCGCGCGGCCGTCGTCGGCCTCCGCGACGACTTCGATCCGGCCGCTCATGGTCAGCCCCCGGCTCACCCCGTCGCGGAAGAAGGGATGGTCGTCGGCCACCACGACCCGGACCCGCGCGTCGGAGGAACTCATCGCTCTCCCTCGCTGCGCTCGGTCGGCGCTTCGCACAGGCGCTGTGACACTGGTTCGCTCGCAAGCTCGCTCACCCCGGCGCAGCATAGGGATCGTCGGTGCCCCGTGGTGCAATCTCGGCGCACCCCACCACCCCGGAGGTATCCGTGTCCGCACCCGCCGCGACACCGACCGCAGCGGACCAACCCCTCGGACCGGACGTCGTGGCGATCGCCTCCGAGCACGCCGGGCTCGGGGTGCGGCTGCAGCTCGCGGTCCGCGGCGTGCTCGTGGTGTTCGTCGCGGTCACGGTGCTGGCGATCCCGCCCGCGGATCACCGCGCCGGGTGCGCCGCGGTGGCCATCGGGTACGCGATCGCCGCGCTCGGCGTCGCGGTGTGGGCGCGCGACGGCGGCCTCGCCGTCGCGCGCTGGGCGTGGCTGGCGCTGTTCCTCGACCTCGCGGTCCTCACCCTGCTCACCCTGCTCACCGGGATCTCCGCACCTCAGAGCTGGACGGCGTACGTGCTGACCACCGGCTTCCTGCTCGTCCCGGTGCTCGCCTCGGCGACGCTGCGGCCGCGCGTGTGCGCCGCCGTGGTCGTGCCCGCCGTACTGGTCTACCTGGTGGCGGGCATCGCGACGCAGACCTCGAACGACGAGCCGTGGCCGTCATTGCTGCTGCGCACGCTCGTGATGGCGGGCGTCGGGGCGGCGTGTGTGGCCCTGTCGTGGATCCAGCGCTCGCGGGTGGAGACGATCGGCCGGCTGGTGCAGGCCCGTACCGATCTGCTCGCCGAGCTGACCGATCTGGAACGGAGCGAGCGGCGGACGCTCTCCGAGCAGTTGCACGACGGCGCGCTGCAGTACGTGCTCGCGGCCCGCCAGGACCTCGACGAGGCCCGCGACACCGGCGCGGCCGAAGCCTTCGACCGGCTGGAGGAGGCACTCCTGGAGTCGTCGCGGCTCCTGCGATCGACGGTGGCGGAGCTGCATCCGGCGGTCCTGGAGCGCGCCGGACTGCCCGCCGCGCTGCGCGACCTGGTCGCGTCGGCCGCCGCCCGTGGCGGGTTCACCGCCGAGCTCGACCTGGACCGATGGCCGGCCGACGACCGAACGCCGGTCGACGGGCTGCTCTACCGGACCGCCCGCGAGCTGCTGGGCAACGTCGTCAAGCACGCTGAGGCCACGCACGTCGCGGTCGACCTGGCACTGGCCGACGGGCACGCCCGCCTCGTGGTGACCGACGACGGCGTGGGCGTGGACGACACGCAGGTCGCGCACCGGCTGGGCGAGGGTCACGTCGGCCTCACGTCGCACGTGCTGCGGGTGGAGGCGGCGGGTGGCTCCCTCACCGTGACCCCGGCGCCCACAGCGGGCACCGTCGCCACGGTCGACCTTCCGCTGCCCGGCGTGGACGGACAGCTCGCACGTTCCGGACGAACCGTCGACACCCTCCTCAGGAATCATTAAGTTCTCCACGGTCACGCTCCCGGCCGACCGGCCCGGCGGGAAAGGCGCGCCGATGGTCGCGAGCCCCTCACTCGAGACCCTGCAGCGCGAGTACGGCACCAGGATCACGGCCGTTGAGCCGGGCGGCGCCGAGCCGATCCCGATCGAGGAGCGCCACGGGAGCGCCTACCAGCAGGCGTGGATCTGGACGTCGCCGAACATGGAGTTCGCCACCGTGCTCGTCGGGGTCCTCGCCGTGCTCGTCTTCGGGCTGACCTTCTGGCAGGCCGTCGCCGCGCTGGTGCTGGGCAACGCACTCGGCGCGGTGTTCCACGGTGTGTTCGCCTCGTGGGGGCCACGGACGGGGCTGGCCCAGATGGCGCTGAGCCGCAAGCCGTTCGGCTTCCGCGGCAACCTGCTTCCCGCCGGCCTCAACGCCGTTCTGGGCGGCCTGGGCTGGCTGGCCGTGAACAGCATCAGCGGGGCGCTGGCGCTCGCCACACTGACCGGCTGGAGCCCCTACTTCTGTCTCGGCCTCGCGATGGTGATCACCCTGTGCATCGCGGTGTTCGGGCACAACCTGGTGCAGGTGTTCGAGAAGGTCGCCTTCCCGATCCTCGCGGTGGTCTTCCTGGTCGGGGTGGCGCTCATCCTCGCGCAGGTCCGGACGGACACCGGCGGTTCCCCGGTGCCGGGCGCCGTCCTGATCGTCGCGGGCACGGCGTTCGGGCAGTCGGGCGGGTGGTGCACCTGCGCCGCGGACTACGCCCGCTACCTGCGGCCCGGCCAGGCCCGCCGAGCCGGGCTGTCCGCCGCTCTCGGACTCTTCACCTCGGTCACGCTCCTGCAGGTCGCCGGCGCCGCCGCCGTGACGGCCGTGGGCGCGGCGGCCTGGAACGACGCCGACCCGGTCGCCTCGTACGTCTCCCTGCTGCCCGGCTGGCTCGGCACGGTGACCCTGCTCGGCGTCTTCCTCGGCTCCCTCGCGGCGAACTCGTTGAACCTCTACTCCAGCTCGCTGTCGCTCGCCGCACTGGGCGTGCGGCTGCCCACCGCGTTCGGCCGCGCCGTGCTCGCGCTGGTCATGGGCCTGGTCGCGCTGGTGATCGGCGTGCTGGTGCTGCAGGAGGTCAACCGGTTCACCGACTACCTGCTGGTGGTGTCGTACTGGACGGCCCCGTGGATCGGGGTCGTGCTCGCCGACCGGCTGCTGTGGCGCCACCCCGACGGCGACCTCCACGTGTTCACCGACCGCAGCCACGTGAACCGCGCGGGCCCAATCGCCATGGCCGTCGCGCTCGTCGTCTCGGTCGCCCTCTTCGGCAACCAGGCCGCGTACGTCGGGCCGATTCCTCGGGCGTTCCCGGAGGTCGGTGACCTCACGCTGGAGGTCGGCCTCGTGCTGGCCTTCGCCCTGTACGCGGTGCTGCGCCCACTGCTCGCCCGGCGCTGACGCCTCACGCCGCCGCGAGGACGCCGAGCCGGCGGATGGCCGGGCGGTCCGGCTTGCCCTGCTCCGTCAGCGGCATCTGCTCGACGGGCACGACGACCAGCATGTCGGCAGCCTCCGCGCCGTGCGCTGCCGCGACCGCCGTCCGGACCGTCGGCGCGACGGGGGTGGCGGTGGTGACGACGGCGGCGACCCAGCGTCCGGTGTCGCGGTCGGGGACGACGACCGCGTAGCGGATGCCCGGCAGGCCGCACAGGGTGTCCTGCACCGCGGTCGGGGTGACGACGGTGCCGTCGGCGCGGACGGGAGCGGTGGCCAGGTCACCGGCCCGGCCGAGGATGTACAGGTAGCCCTCGGCGTCCAGGCGCGCGACGTCACCCGTGCAGTACCAGCCGTCGACGAAGGCCGCGGCCGCCTCGTCGGGCCGGTTGCGGTAGCCCGAGGCGACCTGCGGCGAGCGGACCTCCACCACGCCCGGCTCCCTCGGCCCGGCGAGCGAGCCGTCGCTGCGCCGGAACCGGACCTCGACGCCGGGACGGACCCGGCCTGCACAGGTGAACCGCTCGGGCCGGTCGTGCTCGGCGGGCGACAGCGCGCTGACGATGCCGGTCTCGCTCGCGCCGTAGGTGTGCGCGACCACGGCGCCGAGCCGGGCCCGGGCACGCCGGCGCAGGGTGGCGGGCGCCGAGGCGCCGATGTGCACGACCGTCCGCAGCGACGACAGGTCGCGCGTCGCGACGTCCGGGTGGTCGATCACCTCGAACAGCTGCGGCTCGACGAGGAACAGGTCGGTGATGCGGGCCGACTCGATCGCCGCGAGCGTCGGGGCGGGCTCCACCTCGTCCTGCAGCACGACCGTGCCGCCACCGAGCAGCGTCGTGTCGACGAGCAGCTGCGTCAGGTGGGCCAGGGGGCCGTTCGCAAGCTGCCGCCGTGCGGGGTCGACGGGCGCGGTGACGGTGGTGGTGTACGTCGCGAACGACCGGAGGCTGCCCTTCGGGACCCCGGTGGAGCCGCCTGAGGAGATGACGACGGCGAGGTCGTCGGGGCGGGCCCGGCAGGGCAGCGGCGCCGACGACGCCCCGTACGCCCGCCGGTCGAGCCGCAGCCGTGCGCCCGGCGCGTCGCAGCCGACCACGGCGACGCGCACGGTGTCGGCGAGCGGGAGCAGGTGCGCGGTCTTGGGGAACGCGACCAGCAGGTCCGGCGCGATGAACTCCAGGAGTGCCGCACGCTGCTGCGCCTCGGGTAGCGCCGGCAGGTACATGGTGGCGGCGCCGACGAGGTGCGCGGCGTAACGGACGGCGAGCGCGTCCGGGCTGTTCGGCGCGTGGAGGGCGACGAGGTCGCCGCGGCCTACCCCGAGGCCGTCGAGGGCACGGGCATAGCGGTAGGCCGACGCCAGGAGGTCCGCCGCCGTCGTCGCCACGCCGTCGTGCTCCAGGACGGTGCGGTCACCGGCCTCCTTCAACGTGGCGACAAGCGCCTCCAGGTAGATCTCGCCGTTCACAATTGCGCTCCTCTTGTCGGTTCGTGCGCCCGCCCATCATGGGCCCGCCGACTCCAATGGCACTCCAACGTGTCGGGAACCGGGATCGGCCAGGTGGTGGTGGCGCCGGCTGAACCCGTGTCCACCGATCGACGGACATGCAGGTCAGCCGCCCCGTCCACGGATCGATCGACGGTGCGGGTGACCATGCCCGGCCATTCTTGGGACATCAGGGCAGCAGCCCGAAAGCAGATAAAGGAGATAAGGAAATGACCACCACCACGCCCACCACCCCGGTCGGCACCACCGACTCCCCGGCCCGTTCCTCTCGGGGCCGGGCCGCCGTCGTCGCCGCGGTCGGCGTCCTCGCCGGCGCCGGGATCGCCACCGCCGTGGTCCTGGGCATGGGCATCGGCTCCGCGCAGCAGTCGACGCCGGCTCCGGCGCCGGCCGCACACGCCACGGCCGTCGTCCCGCACAGGGCGCCTGCGATCCCGTCGAGCCGCGTGGCCCCGACAGCGCCGTCGGCCGCGGTCGAGACGCTGCAGCGCGAGCTGGCCCGGCTCGACTACTACGAGGGTTCGTTCACCGGCACGATGAACAACCAGACCGTCGTCGCGATCACCTACCTGCAGCGCGACGCGGGCCTGCCCCAGACCGGCACGATGAACGCCGCCACCCAGCAGGCCCTGGCCACGATGCTCGCTCAGGGCAACAACCAGATGGGCTCCTGAGCAACCGACGTACGACGGCCCGCGCCAAGGGGGTGCGCGGGCCGTCGTGCGTTGACGCTTCACGCACACTCCAACGTCGGTTGGCGGGCCTTTGGATCTCGACCACGCACGCTGCGCGGGTCACCTCGGCCCCACCCCCGGCAGACGGGTCTCGGTCAGATGGCACTGGACCGCAAGGCCTTCGGCTTCTGGGGCAACCTGCTCCCGGCCGGGTGCAACTCGATCCTCGGCGGTGTCGGCTGGCTCTCGGTGAACAGCGTCAGCGGGGCGCTCGCGCTCTCGACACTGACGGGCTGGAACCCGTACCTGTCGCTGGTCGTCGCCATGGCGATCACTCTGGTGATCGCGTTCTTCGGCCACGACGTGGTGCAGATGGTCGAGCGGGTCGCCTTCCCCGTGCTGACCGTCATCTTCGCGGCCGGCGCGGTCCTCGTCCTGCTCAAGGCCGATCCCGGCGCCGCCCACCAGGCCGTTCCGGGCGCCTTCTGGATCGTCGTCGGCTCGTCGTTCGGCTACACCGGCGGCTGGATGGTCAACGCCGCCGACTACGCCCGCTACCTGCGTCCCGACCAGGCCCGCAGCGCCGGTGTGTTCGCGGCACTGGGCAATTTCACCTCTTCCACGGTGCTGCAGATCGCCGGTGCCGCCGCCGTCACCGCCGTCGGCGTCGCGAGCTGGAACAACGACGACCCCGCCGCCTCCTACGCCTCGCTGATGCCTGGCTGGCTCGGCCACCTGACCCTGATCGCGATCTTCATCGGTGCCCTGTCGGCGAACTCGGTCAACCTCTACTCCAGCGCGCTGTCGTTCGCCGCCATGGGCGTGCGGCTCCCCACGGCGTTCGCCCGCGCCGCGATCGCCGTGGTCATCGGGCTGGTCAGCCTCACCGTCGCGCTGGCGGTGGTGCACGACACCTCGTCGTTCGGCAACTTCCTGCTGGTGACCGCCTACTGGATCGGCCCGTGGCTGGGCGTCGTGCTCGCCGACCGGCTGCTGGGGCGCATCCCGGGCGACGCCCTGCCGGTGCTGACCGACCGCACGCACCGCAACTGGGCAGGCCCCATCGCGATGACCGTGGCCGCCGTCGTCTCGATCGCCCTGTTCTGCAACCAGACCGCCTACTCGGCCTGCTGGTCCGGGCGTTCCCCGGCCTCGGCGACCTCACCTTCGAGGTGGGCATCGCGCTGGCCTTCGCGCTCTACGCGGCGCTGCGCCCGCGGTTCTCCCGCTGAACTCCCGCCTGCGGAGGCCGTGCTGTCACGACGACGACGGCGCGGCCCCCGTTCCGACGTCGAGCGACGAGAAGGTGACGCGCGCGCCGTCGTCGGGCGCCGCCGCGTCACCGCCCGACGGAGCCTGCTGGTAGGCACCCGCCTGGAAGCGCACCGTCGCCCCCGCGAACGCCGCCGGGACCGGCGCGCTCCCGGACACGGTCCGCCCCTGGTAGGTCGCGGTCACGGTGAGGGTGCCGTCGCCGCCGTCGGTGATCGAGTAGTCGAACGGGGCGCCGACGGGGACGCCGTCGAGCAGCGGAACGTCGGTGTGGGCGTTGCCCGACTGCTCCTGTTTGACCACGGCCTTCACCGTGCCGCCGTCGTAGAACAGCATCACGAACGGCACCGAGCTGATGTCCGCGGCGCCGTGGATCTGACCGACGATGACCTCGGGCACCTCGGTGGGCACCTGCGCCACGGTCAGCGACGCGGTCATCGTGTGCCGTCCGCTGCCGGCGGCGAAGTTCTCCAGCCGGCCCAGCTCGGTGCGCGCGTGCTCGGAGTTCTTCGTCGTCACGCCGTTCACCGGCGCCCAGAAGACCAGGTGGCCGCGGTCGTCGACGGTGAGCCAGGGCGGCGTCAGGGTCGCCGGTTTCACGATCTCGGCGTCGCCCTTCGACCCCGGCACGGGCAGCGTGAGCTGCCATCCGTCGAGCATCGTCGCCGCCGCCGGCGGCACGGGTCCGGCAGGAGCGGGCGCGGACGGCGCGGGAGCCGACGGCCCCGAGCACGACGCCAGCGCGACCAGCAGCGCGGCGCCGAGCACCGCCACACCGGCTCGGCCGCTGCGACGACGGAAGGACGGCATGCGCCGATCGTGGCACGGTTCCGCTCCCGCCCGGCTGCGCCCCCACGTCTCTGGTCCGTTCGGAGTGCTTACGCAGGCGATTCCGGTCGGTACGCTCGATCAGCCGGGGCGGGATGTGGTTCGGGGGGCACACGTGACGGGCACGGTGCGGTTCCGGGATCTGGGCACCCTCGTCCTGGATCGCGAGGACACGCCGCTGCCGGTCAACGGTATCCGGCTCGTCGCCGCCCTCGCCCTGCTGCTCGTCCACGCCGGACGGCACGTCAGCGTGGACGCACTGGCCGAGGCCATGTGGGGCGGCCAGGCCACGCCGCGGTCGGCCTCGACGCTCGACTCGCACATCTGGCGGCTGCGCCGGCTCCTCGAGCCGGACCGCGGCCGCGGCGCCCCCGCCGAGTTGCTGCTGCGCGACGCCGCCGGCTACCGGCTGCTCGCCACCACCGACCAGGTCGACTCGATGCGCTTCGCCCGGCTGGCCGACGAGGCCGTCGCCCTGCTCGCCGACGGACAGCCCGAACGCGTCCTGCGGCGCACCGACGAGGCCCTCGCACTGTGGCGGGGCACGCCCTTCACCCCCGTCTCGGACGAGCCGTGGGCCCGCCCCGCGGTCGCCCGGCTCGAGGAGCTGCACGCCCAGGTGCGCGAGCGGCGGATCGAGGCGCTGATCGCCGTGGGCGATCCCGAGCGCGCCCTGGCCGATCTCGAGCCCGCGATCGCCGCCGCGCCGTTGCGCGAGCGGCTGTGGGCCCACCGCATGCTCGCCGCCTACCGCTGCGGACGCACCGAGCAGGCCCTCGCGGCCTTCCGCGCGGCTCGCGAGCTGCTGCTCGACGAGGTCGGTGTCGAGCCCGGTCCGGAGCTGCGGGGGCTTCAGGCCCGGATCCTGGCCGAGGATCCCGCGCTGCTCGGGCCCGCCCGCACCGTCGCCGGGCGGCAACGACCGCAGGAGACGGCGCCCGACCGTGCGGTCGAGGTGCACCTCCCGGTCCGGCACACCCGGATGATCGGGCGCGACGACGAGCGCGACCGCATCGCCGCGCTCCTGGCCGCGCATCCGCTCGTGACGATCGTCGGCACCGCCGGATGCGGCAAGACCCGGCTCGCGATCGAGGCCGCGCGGGCTGTTGCTCCCCGGTTCCCCGACGGCGTCTGGGCCGTCGACCTGACCACCGCGGAGGGCGGCGACCAGGTCCTGCCGACGATCGCGTCCGCCGTCGGCCTCGCCGTCCCGACCGCCGGCACCTTCGCCGACGCCCTGCGCGCGTTCAGCCGCGGGCGGCGGATGCTGCTGCTGCTCGACAACGGCGAGCACGTCCTCGACGACGTCGCCGAGCTCGTCGACTCCCTGCTCGTCGACGGCACGGAGCTCGCCGTGCTGTGCACGAGCCGCGAGCCGCTCGACATCGACGGCGAAGTCGTCTGGAGCCTCGCCCCTCTGCCCCTGCCGGATCCCGACGCCGACGCGCGCACCTCCCCCGCCGTCGCACTGTTCCTCGAGCGGCTCGGCGCGGCGGACCGCGCCCTCGGCGCCACCGTCCTCGACGATCCGCAGTGCCTGGAGCTGGCCGTCCGGATCTGCCGCGCCGTCGACGGCGTCCCGCTCGCGATGGAGCTCGCGGCCGCACGCGCCCGGGCGTTCACGCTCGACGAGATCGCCGAGCAGGTCGGCACCGACGCCAGCGCTCTGGCGCGCATCGGCCGTGGCCGCCCCGAGCACCGCAAGGCCGACCACCACCGCACGGTTCGATTCGCCGTCGAGCAGAGCTACCGCGTGCTGCCCGCGGACGAGGCCGCGCTGCACCGGGCGGTCTCGGTCGTCCCGGGTCCGTTCACACCGGCGCTCGCCGCCGCACTCGCGGCGCTGCCGATCGGCGACACCCACGAGCTGCTCGCCCGCCTCGTGCACCGCTCGTTGCTGGTCTCGCTGGGCCCGGCCGGTCCGGGACGGCCCACCCGGTTCGCGCAGCTCGCGACGGTCCGCGGGCACGCCGCCCACGCCGCTGGGCAGGATCCGGTGGCCGACCCGGACGCGCTGACCGCCCGCCGCGACCGCTGGGTCGAGGAGCTCGTCACCGCGCATCCGCGGCTGGGCCGTCCGGGGGAGGTCGGCTGGTTCGCAGCACTCGACGACGACCTGGTGGCCCTGCGCGCCACCTTGCACCGCAACCTCGTCGACGCCCCGTCGCGGTGCGGCGTCCGGATCGCCTCGCGCCTCGGGCTCTACTGGTACTACCGCGGGATGATGGTCGAGGCCCGGCACTGGCAGGAGCGGGCGACGTCGGTCGCCGACGGCATGCCGCTGGACCGGGCGCTGGTGCGGTACATGCTCGGCGGCTCGCTGGCCATGGACGGCCGGCCCGACCTCGGTCTCCCCCTGATCGCCGCAGGCCACGATGCCGTCCGCGGTACGCCGGACGAGCACGCGCCGCTGCGCGGCGAGGTGCTGGCCATCCTGTCGGGTGCGCTGTTCGTCGCCGAGCAGGACGAGGCGGGCCGGGCGAACACCGCCGACGTGCGGGAGATCGCCGTGGCCACCCCGGACGGCAGCCTGGACCTGCTCGCCGACCTCAGCACCCTGCTCTCCGGCGCCGGCACGGCGCAGCCGGAGCAGGTGATCGATCGGGCGAGCGCCGTTTACGACGACGCCGTCGCCGGCGACAACAGCTTCGTGGCATGGATGGCGTCGGAGGCGGCTGTGAACGCCGCCCTGGCGGGCGGCGACGTCGAGAGCGGTCTGCGCTGGTCGGACCGGATGGTGTCCCAGCACCGCGCGCTGCGGGTCCGCGAAGGCCCGACGCTGCTCGAGCTCCGCGCGGACCTGCTCGCGCTGGCCGACGACGCCCCCGCCGCGGTGCGGCTGTTCGCCGCCGCCCGCGCTCACAGCCAGCGTGCCGGACTGCGGTGGCCGAGTCGGGAGATCACCACCGAGCTCGTGGCCCGCGCCACGGATGCACTGGACCGCGTCGAGTTCGAGGACGCCTGGCAGCAGGGCGGCCGCATGAGCCTGGACGACCTCGGGGTGACCGTCGTCGAGCGGGCACCGCTGCGGCCCGGCTGACGCCGTCGACGCGCGGGTTGGACCGCGCTTGGAGCCGGCCGCGCGATCGTCGGTGCGCCGCCATCGTCCACCCGCTGGGAGAAGAGACCGTGTCCGTCGCAGGTACCCCCGCCGCCCCGCCCCCCACGACCTTCGCCCGCCGCCATGCCTGGCTCGTGGTGCTCGTCGTCGGTACGGCCCTGTTCATCGCCGAGGAGCGCACGCTCGTCGCGACTCAGAACCCGAACCTCGTCCCGTCGGCGATCCTGCTCGGGGCGAGCATCGTCCCGCTGGCCTTCGTCGCGTTCGTCTACGGCCGGCGCCTGCCCTACCGCGTGCCCGGGCCGGCCGTCGCGGCATCGGCGTTCCTCGGCGGCGTCATCGGGACGATCGTCGCCGCCACCCTCGAGTTCGACGTCCTGCGGGCGCTGGGCGGCCTACCCATGCTCGGCGTCGGGCTGATCGAGGAGACCAGCAAGCTGCTGGTCCCGCTGGCCCTGCTGATTCCGCTGCGGCGCTACCGCACGCCCGCGGACGGCCTGCTCATCGGCGTCGCCTGCGGCGCCGGGTTCGCCGCACTGGAGACCATGGGCTACGCCTTCACCACGCTGATCAAGAGCGGCGGCGACATCACCGACACCGTCGACATCCTGCTGCTGCGCGGATTCCTGAGCCCGGCCGGGCACATGGCCTGGACCGGCATCGCCGCGGCGGCCCTGTACGCGGCGGCCGCCACCCCGCGCCGCCGGCAGATCCTCCGGTTCGTCGGCGCGTTCGTCGTCGCCGTGGTCCTGCACACCCTGTGGGACAGCCAGTCGTCGCTGATCGGCACCGCGGTCGTCGCGGTCGCGAGCCTGGGGATGCTCGCGTGGACGGCACACCGCGCGGCACGCGCCACGGTGCAGGCCGACCCGGCGCGGATGACGGGGGCACGCGTGAGCGGTCCGGCGCGCGGCAGGTAGGACCGACGCACCACGCGATCTGCGACGCGGCGGGGTGCTCAGCATGGTGGCTTTGCTGCGGTCGGAGTGCAGCAAAGCCACCATGCTGCACTCCCGAACCGCCGCACGGGCCCCGCTGCGGGTGCGATCAGCCGGTGCGCGGCTCGTACCGGGTCAGCGTCACGGTGCTCCGGATCCGCTCCCGCAGGGCGGCCAGGTCGCCCGACACGACCCCGTGCGTCCGCGCCTGCACCAGCAGGTTCCCCAGCGCCGTCGCCTCGACCGGGCCCGCCACCACCGGACGCCGGCACGCGTCCGCGGTGAGCTGGCACAGCAGCGCGTTCCGCGAACCGCCGCCGACGACGTGGACGACCTCGACGGGCTGTCCGGAGAGCCGCTCGACCTGGTCGATGGACTCGGCGAACGCCGCAGCGAGGTTGTCGAGGATGCACCGGACGACCTCGGCCGGGCCCTCCGGGACCCGCTCCCCCGCCTCGCGGCAGGCCCGCACGATGCGGCCCGGCATGTCGCCCGGTTGGAGGAGGGCCGGGTCGGTCAGGTCGATCCGCGGGCCCGGCGGGAGGGTCGCGGCCGCGTCGAGGAGGTCCTGCAGGTCGAGCTCACCGCCGCGCAGGTTCCACCACCGGATCGACTCCGACAGGAGCCAGAGCCCCATGACGTTGCGCAGGTAGCGGATGGTCCCGTCGACGCCGCGCTCGTTGGTGAAGTTGGCCCGCCTGCTGTCCTCGGTCAGCACGGGCGCATCCAGCTCGATGCCGACGAGCGCCCACGTCCCGCAGGAGACGTACCCGAAGTTCGGGCCGGTGGCGGGCACGCCGACGACCGCCGAGGCGGTGTCGTGCGAGCCGACGGTGGTGAGCAGCGGCTCCTGGTCCGTCCCCAGCTCCTCGCGCACGGTCGGCGACAGCGGCGCCAGGACCTGCCCGGCGGGGACGATCTCGGGCAGCAATCCGGCGGGCAGGCCCAGCGCCTCGACCAGCTCCGGCGCCCAGAGGCCGGTGCGGGCGTCGACGAGGCCGGTGGTGGAGGCGATCGTCTCCTCGGCGGCCTCGCGGCCGGTGAGCCAGTAGCCGAGCAGGTCCGGGATCAGGAGGAAGCGGTGCGCGTGCTGGAGGTCGGGTTCGGCCGCCAGCTGGTAGATGCTGTTGATCGAGATGACCTGCAGCCCGCTCACGGCGTACAGCCGCGTCGGGTCGATCTGCTGGTGGACCTTCTCGATCGCCGCCTCGCTGCGCGGGTCGCGGTAGGAGTGCGGGTTGCCGCGCAGCGCGCCGTTCGCGTCGAGCAGGCCGTAGTCGACGCCCCAGGTGTCGATGCCCAGGCCGGCCAGCACATCGGTCTGCCGCACCGCGCCGCGCAGGCCGGTGACGATGTCCTGGTAGAGACCGAGGACGTCCCAGTACATGCCGTCGGGCAGCCGGATCGCGCCGTTGCGGAACCGGTTGACCTCGGTCAGCTCGAGGGTGTCGGGCCCGACCCGGCCGAGCATGACCCGTCCGCTGGACGCCCCGAGGTCGACGGCCGCGAACGCCGCCGCACTCATCGCAGGAACGCCGCGGCGACGCCGGAGTCGACCGGCACGTGCAGGCCGGTGGTCTGCGACAGGTCCCCGCCGGTCAACGCGAAGACGGCGTCGGCGACGTGTTCGGGCAGCACCTCGCGACCCAGCAGGGTGCGCTTGGCGTAGTAGGCGCCCAGGTCTTCCTCCTTGACCCCGTAGACCTCAGCGCGCTTGGCGCCCCACCCGCCGGCGAAGATCCCCGAGCCGCGGACCACTCCGTCGGGGTTGATGCCGTTGACCCGGATCCCGTGGCCACCCAGTTCGGCGGCGAGGAGCCGGACCTGGTGGGCCTGGTCGGCCTTGACGGCGGAGTAGGCGATGTTGTTCGGGCCGGCGAAGACCGAGTTCTTGCTGGAGATGTAGATGATGTCGCCGCCGAGGTCCTGGGCGATCATCGCCCGCGCCGCCTCGCGGGAGACCAGGAACGATCCCTTGGCCATCACGTCGTGCTGCAGGTCCCAATCGGCGACGGTGGTCTCGAGCAGCGGCTTGGACAGCGACAGCCCGGCGTTGTTGACCACCAGGTCCACCCCGCCGAACGCGAGCACGCCCTCGCTGATCGCCGCGTCCACTGCACCTTCATCGGACACGTCCACCTTCACCGCGACGGCCTTGTCCGGCCCGCCCAGCTCGTCCGCGACGGCCTGCGCGTTGTCCAGGTTCAGATCGGCGACGACGACGCAGGCGCCCTCGGCCGAGACCCGGCGGGCGATGGCCTTGCCGATCCCTGATCCGGCGCCGGTGACGAACGCGATCCGGGTCGCCAGCGCCTTGGGCTTCGGCAGGCGCTGGAGCTTGGCCTCCTCGAGAGCCCAGTACTCGATGCGGAACTTCTCCGACTCCGCGATCGGCGCGTAGGTCGACACCGACTCGGCGCCGCGCATCACGTTGATCGCGTTGACGTAGAACTCGCCGGCCACCCGGGCGGTCTGCTTGTCCTTGCCGAAGGAGAACATCCCGACGCCCGGGACGAGCACGATCGCCGGGTCCGCGCCCCGGATCGCCGGGGAGTCCGGGGTCGCGTGGCGGTCGTAGTAGGCCTGGTAGCCGGCGCGGTACGCCTGGTGCAGCTCGGGCAGCCGGGCGAGGATCTCCTCCACCGACGCCGTGCCCGGCATGTCGACGACCAGCGGCTTGACCTTGGTGCGCAGGAAGTGGTCCGGGCACGAGGTGCCGAGCTCGGCCAACGGGGCGAGCTTCTCGCGCGACAGGAACTCCAGCACGGCGTCGCTGTCGGTGAAGTGCCCGACCTGCGGGTTGTCGGTGGAGGCCAGCCCGCGGAGCGTCGGGAAGATCGCCGCGGCCCTCGCGCGGCGCTCCGCCTCCGGCAGCGGCTCGTAGCCCGCTACGACCGGGCCGAAGGGCTCGGCGCTGCCCCGCTCGTCGAGGAAGGCCTGCGCCGTGCGGATGATCTCCAGCGAGTTCGCCTCGGCCGCTTCGCTGGTGTCACCCCACGCGGTGATGCCGTGCCCGCCGAGGACGACCCCGATCGCCTGCGGGTTGTCCTTCTTGATCGCCGCGATGTCCAGGCCCAGCTGGAAACCCGGGCGCCGCCACGGCACCCAGGCGACGCGGTCGCCGAAGCACTCCTCGGTCAGCTTCTCCCCGTCCGCCGCGGTCGCCAGCGCGATCCCCGAGTCGGGGTGCAGGTGGTCGACGTGCGCGGCGTCGACCAGCCCGTGCATGGTGGTGTCGATCGACGGCGCGGCGCCGCCCTTGCCGTGCAGGCAGAAGTCGAACGCGGCCACCATCTCGTCCTCGCGCTCCACCCCCGGGTACACGTCCACCAGGGAGCGCAGCCGGTCCAGCCGCAGCACCGCCAGGTTCTTCTCCGTCAGCGTGCCCAGGTCGCCCCCGGATCCCTTGACCCAGATGAGCTCGGTCGGTTGCCCGGTGACGGGATCGGTCTCCGTGCCCTTGGCGGAGGTGTTGCCGCCGGCGTAGTTGGTGTTGCGCGGGTCGGAGCCCAGGCGGTTCGAGCGGGCGATCAGCTCACGCACGGCCTCGGAGGTCATGACGTCCTTCCAGGGGTTCTCGGGAGTTGCAGGAAAGCCACGTTCATGCAGGGTCGTTGCAGGAAAGTGGCTTTCCTGCAAGGGACGAGCGCCGGTCAGGAGCCCCAGGAGGCCTGGGTGCCGCCCACGCGCTCCTCGGCGATCCGCTGCCCGTAGCCCGACGCCGCGTACGCGGCCATCGGGTCGCGCGGCAGGCCGCGGGCCTCGCGGCGGTCCGCGAGCACCCCGCGGACGTCGGTGTCGTAGGCGTCCATCAGCACCGCGTTCGCCCCGAGCACGTCACCGGCCCGCGCGGCCGCGGCCAGGGCCTCCCGGTCGACCAGCAGCGCCTTCGCCAGCGCCTGCTCGACGTTGAGCACCGACCGGATCTGGCCCGGGATCTTCTCCTCGATGTTGTGGCACTGGTCGAGCATGAAGTTGATGCCCGACGACGGCAGGTGCCCGCTGACGTCGACGATCTGGTCCAGGATGCGGAACAGCTGGAACGGGTCCGCCGAGCCGACCACCAGGTCGTCGTCGGCGTAGTAGCGGGAGTTGAAGTCGAACGCCCCCAGCTTCCCGACCCGCTGCAGCTGCATCACGATGAACTCGATGTTCGTTCCCGGCGCGTGGTGCCCGGTGTCGAGCACTACCTGCGCCCGCTCCCCCAGCGCCTGGCAGTGCACCAGCGAGGTGCCCCAGTCCGGGATGTCCATCGCGTAGAAGTAGGGCTCGAAGAACTTGTACTCCAGCAGCAGCCGCTGGTCGTCGTCCATGGCCGCGTAGATCTGCCGCAGCGAGTCGGCCAGCCGCTCCTGCCGCTCCCGCAGCGAGTCCTGACCCGCGTAGTTCGTGCCGTCCGGCAGCCAGATCTTCAGGTCCCGCGACCCGGTCTCCCGCATGATCGCGATGCAGTCGAGGTGGTGCTGCACGGCCTTGGCGCGGATCCGCTCGTCGACGTGGGTGAGCGAGCCGAGCTTGTAGTCCTCCTCCTGGAACAGGTTGGAGTTGATCGCCCCGATCGACACCCCCAGCTCCTTGGCGTGGGTCGCCAGGGCGCCGTAGTCGTCGACCTTGTCCCACGGGATGTGCAGCGACACCCGCGGCGCCAGCCCCGTCACGGCGTTGACCTGGGCTGCGTCCGAGATCTTCTCGAACGGGTTGCGGGGCACGCCCGCGGTGTGGAACACCTTGAACCGGGTGCCCGAGTTGCCGTAGGCCCAGCTCGGGACCTCGATGGTGAAGTCGTCCAGGCCCGCGAGGGCCGTGTCGGGTGCGAGGGTCATGCGAGGTCCTTCCGGTCCCGAATCCTCACTTCGTCCCGCCGTAGCGGCGGGTTGTGAGGCCGTTGAGCAGGGCAGCGAAGATCAGCACGACACCGAGGGCGAGCAGCTGGTACTGCGACCCCTCGTTGCCGACGAAGGCGAGCAGGATCCCGGCGTTGAGCCAGACGATCAGCAGGGTCGCAAGCACCACACCGGCCACGCGGCCGATGCCGCCGGTGATCGCCACGCCGCCCAGCACCGCGATCGTGATGGCCGGCAGGGCCATCCCGTTGCCGGAGACGCCGGCGTCCGGCCGGGCCGACGCGAACTGCGCGACCGTCACCACGGCGACGAGCCCCGAGATCAGTCCGGCGTAGACGTAGGCCTTGAACCGGGTGCCCCGCACGGGCAGCCCCGCCCACCGGCCGGCGACGTCGTTCGTGCCGACGGCGTAGAGCCTGCGGCCGTAGGTCGTGCGCGCGAGCAGCAGCCACACGACCACGGCCGCCGGCAGCAGGAAGGTGAACAGGCCGAGCGGGACGTCGGGCACGTAGGCGCCGAACACCGGCAGCTCGACCGACTTCGTGATCGAGAACAGGGCCTGGATCGGCGGCGTGCTGATCGGGCTCTGGTTGTTGATGACGATGGCGAGCGACTTGAAGCCGTAGAACGTCGCGAGCGTGGCGATGAGCGCGGGGAACCCGACGTAGGCCACGAGAAACCCGTTGAGCGCTCCGCAGAGCGCGCCGAAGACCGCCGTGAACAGGATCGCCGGCAGCAGCGGCCAGCCCCACTCGCCGTAGGCGAAGCCGAAGACCATGCCCGCGAGCGACACGATGGCCCCGACGGACAGGTCGATCCCGCCGCGGCCCGAGAGGATCACCAGCAGCTCGGCGAGGCCGAGCATCGCCAGCGGCACGGCGTTGATCAGCGACGACGACATGTAGTCGAAGTCGTAGGTCGCGGTGAGGTAGCCGCCCGCGTCGAGGGCGAAGAACCAGGCGATGACGACGACGATCAGCACCGCCAGCAGCGCGATGCGCTGGGTGAGCAGCGCCCGCAGGATGCGGGAGCCCGTGCTCTCGCCGTTCGCCCCGTTCTCCTTCTGCGCTGCCTCGGCGGGCGGGGTCGCGGTCGGGGTGGCGGTCATCGGGTCCTCCTCGCGCGCTCGCGCAGCAGGTCCGTGCCCACCGCGATGATGATGAAGATGCCGACGAACAGGTCCGCCAGCTGCGACTTCCAGCCGAGCTGGGTGACGCCCGAGGTCACCGACTGCACCAGCAGCGCACCGAGGAACGTGCCGAGCACCGAGCCCCGGCCACCCATGATCGACGTGCCGCCGATGACGACCGCCGCGATGACGGCGAGCTCCTTGCCGCTGCCGACCGACTGGTCGAGCGTCGAGGTGCCCTGGGCGATGACGAAGCACGACGCCAGCCCGACCAGCAGGCCGGTGACGAGGTAGGCCAGCAGCTGACGGCGCTGCACCTTCACACCGGCCAGGCGGGCGGCGTGGGCGTCGCCGCCGATGGCGTAGAAGTGGCGCCCGCCCGCGGTGTGCCGCAGGTACCACCAGGCGGCCGCGCTGATGATCGCGGTGATCAGGAAGGCGGTGGGGATCCCGAGGATCTGCCCGGCCGCGCCGCGACCGAAGATGTCGAACGTCTGCGGGATGCCGTTGACCGTGTTCGAGCCGAAGATCTGCAGGCCGACGAACAGGAAGAGGTTCGCGGTGCCGAACGTGATGATGATCGCGTGCACCCGCCCGTAGGCGATCAGCACGCCGTTGACCAGGCCGAGCAGCCCGCCGACGGCGACCGAGATCAGCACGGCCGGGACCAGCGACATGTCCGCGACCAGCGCCTTCGCAGTGATCACCGAGCAGACCATGATCGCGCCACCGACGGAGACGTCGATGCCGCCGGTGATGATGATGATCGTCATGCCGACGCCGATGAGGGCGATCGGGGCGGTGGCCACCAGCAGCGGGCGGATCGACCCCGCGGTGAGGAAGGCCGGCGTGGCGAGCGCGAGGCCGACCCAGATCACGGCGATCACGCCGAGCAGGACCAGCTCCTGGCCGGTCACCGGGGAGGGCAGGATGCGGCTGCGGCGCGTCTTCGGCACCGCCGGCGGGCCGCCTGCGGGCGGCGAGGTCAGCGTGGCGGTCATGCGGTCTTCTCCTCGTCCCCGTGCTCCGCACCCGCGGCGGCAGCGAGCACGTCGACCTGGGTGGCGGTCGTATCTGCTCCGAACTCGGCGCCCGCGGCCGCAGCCAGCACGTCGACCTGCGTGGCGTCCGGTCCGAACTCGACGGTCGTGGTGCCGCCGCGCACGACCTGGAGGCGGTCGGAGATGCGCAGCGCCTCGGGCAGGTCCGAGGTCACCACCAGCACGGCGGTGCCGTTGTCGGCCAGCTCCCGGATGATCCGGTGGATCTCCTCCTTGGCCCCGACGTCGACGCCCTGGGTCGGCTCGGCCAGCACCAGGACCTCCGGCCGCTCCACGAGCTGGCGGGCCAGGACCACCTTCTGGGCGTTGCCGCCCGACATCGCGCTGATCGGCTGGCGCTCGTGCGGCGTACGCACGGCGAGACGCTTGATCATGTCCGTGGCGACGGTCCGCTCGCGTGCCCGGTCGATGAAGGTGCCGAAGCGCGACAGCAGCGGGAGGTGCCCGGCCGAGATGTTGAAGGCGATGGACTGGAAGCCGAACATCCCCTCGAGCTTGCGGTTGGCGGGCAGCAGGGCGATGCCGAGCTTCTGCGCCTCACCCGGCGACCGCGGCGCGATCCTCTTGCCGTCGAGCCGCATCTCCCCGCTCGTGGCGCGGTCGATGCCGTAGATGCACGCGGCGATCTCGGAGACACCGGAGCCGACCAGCCCGTACAGGCCGACGATCTCGCCGCGCCGGACCGACACGTTGACGTCGTCGAACTTGCCCGCGCGACCCAGGCCGTCGAGCTCGAGCACGGCGGGCCCGTCCGGGATCTCGCGCTGCGGGCGCTCGTCGGACAGGATGCCGCCGACCATGAGCTCGGCGACCTTGCGGACGGTCAGGTCGCCGATCGGGTACGTGCCGATGGTCTGCCCGTCGCGCATCACCGTCACCTCGTCGGCGATCCGGAACAGCTCGTCGAGCCGGTGGGAGATGTAGATGACCGACACCCCGGACTCCGTCAGCCGGCGGACGACGCCGAAGAGCACCTCGATCTCGGTGTCGGTCAGGATCGCCGACGGTTCGTCGAGGATCAGCACCGTCGCGTCGCCTGCGAGGGCCTTCGCGATCGAGACCTGCTGCTGCTCGGCGATCGAGAGGTCGCCGACGGGCACGGTGGCGTAGCGGGCCGGGAGGCCGAGCAGCTCGAGGAGCTCGACGACCTTGGCGTTCTGCTCCGCCCAGGCGATCCGGCCGCCCTTGCGGATCTCGCGACCGGTGAAGATGTTCTCCGAGACGGTCAGCTCGGGGAACAGCTGCGGTTCCTGGTACACGGTCGCGATGCCGAGAGCCATGGCGTCGCCGGTGGTCGAGATGGCGACCGGGCGCCCCTCGAACTCGATCGTCCCGGTGTCCGCGGACTCCACCCCGGAGATGATCTTGATCATCGTGGACTTGCCTGCGCCGTTCTCCCCCACGAGGGCGTGCACGCGGCCCGACCGGATGGTGATGTCCGCGTTGCGGATCGCCCGCACGGCACCGAAGCGCTTCGAGATGCCCGTGAGCTGCAGGCGTGCTGCGGGATCGGCCTGAGGTGCCGGTGCCTCCGGCGCCCGGGAGGGCTGGTCGACTGTCATCGTCCTCGGACTCCGTCGTCGGATGAGGGCCGGTCCCGGCGGACGCGCCGCCCGCCGGGACCGGGCCGGCTCAGTAGTTGAACTGGTCCACGTTGTCCTTGGTGATCGCCAGCGGCGGGCCGAGGAGCAGGGTCTTGCTGCTCTCGTCGTACGCGATCGACGACAGGTCCGGGCTGACGTCGTTCGTCGCGGCGAACGGCTTGCCCTCCGCGAGCTGGGCACCGGTCCACGCGGTCAGGTAGCCCAGGTTCTGGACGTCCCACAGGATCGCCGCCGTCGACGAGCCGTTCTCCAGGTAGGGCTTCATCGACTGCGGGGTGCCGAGGCCCACGGTGAAGACCTGCCCGACCTTGTTCGCGTCCTGCACGGCCTGCGCGACGCCCGGGGCCGACGAGGTGCACTCGCCGACGAGACCGGTCAGGTCCGGGTGGGCGTTCATCAGGTCGGTCGCCATCTGGGTCGCCTTGGCCTGGTCCTCACCGGCGTAGACGATGTCGACGATCTGCGCGTTCGGGTACTTCGACGCGGTGTAGGACTTCTGGACCTCGATCCAGGAGTTCAGGTTCTCCGCGGTCTGGCCGCAGGAGACGATCGCGTACTTGCCCTGGCCGCCCATCGCCTGCAGCAGCGAGTCCGTGAGTCCCTGGCCGATGCCCTCGGCGGTGGCCTGGTTGACGAACGCCTCGCGGACCGAGCTGGGGGCGTCGGTGTCGGCGGTCGCGACGTGGATCCCGGCGTCCTTGGCCTGCTGGAGCAGCGGGGCCATCGAGTCGGGGTCGTTGGGCGCCACGATCAGCGTGTTGACCTTCTGCTGGATGTAGGACCGCACGATGTCGGCCTGCGCCGCGGCGTCGGCCTGGGTCGGGCCCTGGTAGAGCCACTCCACGTTGCCCAGCGCGGCGGCGGCCTTCTTGCCGCCCTCGTTCATCGCCTCGAAGTAGGGCACACCCTGCAGCTTGGGCACGAACGCGACCTTGTAGGTCTGGCCGGATGCCGCGCCGGTGCTCGCACCGCCGGCCGCGGGGGCCTCCTCGTTCTTCTTCGTACAACCGGCCAGCGCGAACACGGCGGCGGCGCCGAGCGCGACCACGGCGGTCAGTTTCCGTGCAGGACGCATCAAGACTCCTTTGTCGGGGCAAGGGTGGAGCGCGGAACTTCAGGAACTGCGGTGCGGACTCAGCCGCTGCCCGTGGTCTGCGGGTGGCGTCCGGGACCGTGGTGCCCGGGGCCGTGCACGCCGAGGGGAACGACGTCTGCGATGCGATGTCGGAAGGCCGCGGTGTGCACCGCGACACCCTGGTCGCGCCATTCGGTGACGAACCCGGCCGGCGCCTCGTCGTCGGTCCAGAGCGCGGCGACGCGCTCCGAGCCGGCGAAGGGGTGCAGGCCGAATCCAGTGATCTTGGTCGAGTCGAACAGACCGTGCACCTCGTCGCAGGCCGCGGCCATGACCTGCTTGGTCTGGGCCTCCTCGGCCGAGATGTCCATCAGCCCGTGCACGACCGACAGGCCGACGAGGCCGAAGAACCCCTTCGCGATCCGGCCGCGGCTCGACAGGACGTCGCCGATCGGGCCGACGAGCGACCCTGCAGACCGGCGCAGCACCCCGCCGAGCACCAGCACCGGGGCCGACGACTGCTCCATCAGCAGCGTCGCGAGCCGCAGCCCGTTGGTGACGACGACCAGGCCGCGCCGGTCCACGATCTCCTGGGCCAGGTAGAACGCCGTGGTCGAGGAGTCGATCGCGATCACGTCGCCGTCGCGCACCGACGTCGCGGCGGCCTTCGCGATGGCCTGCTTGCGGTCGCGGGAGTCGGTGAACCGCGCCTCGAACGACCCTTCGTCGCTCGCTCCGAGGCTCACCGCGCCGCCGCGGACCCGGCGCAGCAGCGACCGGCGCTCCAGCGCGTCGAGGTCCTTGCGGACCGTCACCGATGAGACGCCGAACCGCGTGGCGAGGTCGGCGACGGCCACCCGCCCGGTGGTGCGCAGGGCCGAGAGGATGACCTGCTCCCGGGAGAACTCGTCCAGCGAAGCCACCTGCTCACCCCCGTCTGCCGGCTCCGGCGTGAGGTGCTTCAGGTCACCTCGGTGGAGGAAAGCTAACCGGCGCGAAGGAAACCGTCAATGAAGTGCCAGGAAACGAAAGTGCTTTCCTTTCGTTCGAAACAGAGCACCTTTCGAGACGTGTTAGAAACGGCGTATCACCGTGTCTCGACGGTCGCTCTTCCTCGTGGATCGGCGTCTGCGTCGGCCTGGCACCCGGAGGAGAAGTCGACGCACGATGGCCCCGCACCCCCCGGACCCGCTCGGCCTGCTCCTCGTCGCGATGAGCGCCACGGTCGTCGTGACCCCGGCGTTGTCCCTGCTCGTGCTGTGGCACCACCGCCGAGCCGTCGGCCGCTCGGTGCACAGCAGGGCGAGGCGCCTGCCGGTCGCGGCCCCGCCCGTCCCGGTCGGTGCGCCTGCCGGGACGTACCACCGTGTCCGGCCCGCACCGGTGGTGCGGCTCGACGCGGCGCACCGGCCCGCCGGAGGCGGACCGCCGGACGACCCGTGGCGGCGCGCCCGTCGTCGCCTGCACGCCACCGTCACCGCCTACGTCGTGGCGGGGCTCGCCTGCGGCCTGGTCGACGGAGCCGTGTGGCTCACAGCGGGACGCGTGGAGATCGGGCCGCGCAACCTGCTCGGCCTGATGGTGCTGTTCGCCTGGCCGCTGGTCCCGACCGTGCTGTCGGTGCTCGCGGCGTCCCGGTCGACCCGCGTGCAGGTCTGGGTCGGGTACGGCGTGCTGGTCCCGCTCTCGACGATCGGCACCGGGATCACGCCGTCCGTGACCGTCGTGCTGATCGGCGTCGTCGTCGTGCCGCCCGCGCTCGCGCTCCTCACCCTGAGCGGCCCGGCCTTCCACGCCGTCGGCCCCTTCCTCGCCACTCCGGTGCTGCTCACCGCCACGGCGCTGTTCCTGTACCCCTCGACGGCGCAGTGGGCGGTGTGGTTCGGCGCCTCGGCCGAGGTCGGCACGTTCCTCGCAGTGCTGGCCACGGCGGTGATCGGCCTCGCAGGCGCCGGGCACCTGGTGCGGAGTGCGCGGCAGTACGCCCGCAAGCGTGCGGGCGACCAGACGGTGACCATCTCCCAGTGGTGGCTCTTCGCCACCGCCTGGCACTGCGTCGTGCTGGTCCCGTCGGGGGTCCGCGCGGCGCTCGCGGTCTGGACGGCCCACCTGGTGTTCCGGCTCGTGCTGGCCGCCGCGATGCGCCTGCGGCCCCGCCCGGTCGACCCGCCCCACCGGCTGCTGCTCCTGCGCACGCCCGGCGCCCGGCGGTACAGCGGAACCCTCCTGAACCGGCTCGGCGCGTACTGGAGCCACGTCGGCACCATCTCGACGATCGCCACGACGGACGTCGCGTACGCCGCACTCGAGCCCCGCGAGTTCCTCGACCTGCTCCGCGGCCGGCCCGCCCGCCCGGTCATGGAGAACGCCGGGGAGCTGCGCAAGCGGGTCGTCGAACTCGACCAGGATCCCGACCCCGACGGGGGGTACCGGGTCAACCAGCTGTTCTGCCACGACGACCTGTGGCGCGAGGCGCTGCAGGAACTGGTGCGCCGCAGCGACTGCATCCTGGTGGACCTGCGCGGCTTCACCCGCGGGCACGAGCGGGTCACCGCCGACATCACGCAGCTCACGCAACTGGTACCACTGAGCCGCATCCTGGTGCTCGTCGACGACGACACCGACCAGTACTTCCTGCGCAGCACCGTCGACCGGGCCCACACCGGGGCGGGTGGGTCGCTGCGGCTGATGCGGTCGCGCGGCAGGCACCTCGACACCGCGACGGTGGTGGAGCAGCTCGCCGCGGGAAGCGCGCGGACGGCCTGACGGCCGGTCAGCCGCGCGGAGGCGTGCGGAGCTGGTCTTCCAGGTAGAAGACCTCCTCCAGCAGCAGGAAGCCCTCGTCCGCCCGGCCTTCGAGGTCGACGAAGAAGGGGGCCATCTCCGCCTGCCAGCGGGCGTTCACAGCCGTCGCCGCCATGCCGGCCTGCGCCGCCTGCAGGTCGTCGGCCTCGACGTAGCCGATCAGGAGGCCGTCGTCGCGCAGGAAAAGCGAGTAGTTGCCCCAGCCGGTGTCGCGCAGCGCGGCCAGCATCTCGGGCCACACGGCCCGGTGGCGGGCCTTGTACTCGTCCAGCCGCTCGGGTCGGACCTGGAGCTGGAAGCAGTAGCGGGCCATTTCTCTCCGTCCGTCAGCGCACGAGGGCGCCGAGCAGTTCGGCCTCGGCGCGCGCGAAGACCGGGTCGGTGATCGTCGAGAGGTCGCGGGGCCGCGGCAGCTCGACGCTCACCTCCTGGCGCACGCTCGTCGGGCGGGGGCCGAGGACGACGACCCGGTCGGCGAGGAAGACCGCCTCCCGGATGTCGTGGGTGACCAGGACGACCGTCCAGTCGAACCGGGCCCGCACGCCCGAGAGCCACAGCTGCAGGTCGGCGCGGGTCAGCGCGTCCAGGGCACCGAACGGCTCGTCGAGCAGCAGCACCGGTCGCTCCTGGACGACGGTGCGCAGCAGCGCGGCGCGCTGCCGCATCCCGCCCGACAGCTCCCCCGGCCGCGCCCCCTCGAACCCGGCCAGCCCGAACTCGACGAACAGCGGCCGGGCCCGCTCGCGCGCCTCCCGGCGGCGCATGCCGGCGACCTCCAGCCCGAGGGTGGTGTTGTCGAGCACCGTGCGCCAGGGGAAGAGGAGGTCCTGCTGCGGCATGTAGGCGAAGGCGTCGGTGCGGCCGCTGACGTCGATGCCGTCGACGAGCACGCGGCCCCCGTCGGGCGGCTCGAGCCCGGCGACGACGTCGAACAACGTGCTCTTCCCGCAGCCGCTCGGCCCGACGACGGCGACGAACTCGCCGTGGCCGACCTCGAAGGAGACGTCGTCGAGCACGGGCAGGTCGCCGTAGGCCTTGGTCAGGCCGTCGAGGGTCAGGCGCGCCGGTGCCACGGGATCACCAGGCGCTCGACGACGAAGGTGAGGGCGAACAGCGTCACCGACAACACGGCGGTGACGACGACCGCGGCGAGGACGAGGTCGGTGCGGAACGAGTTCTTCTGCAGGCTCATGTAGATGCCCAGGCCGGCCGTCGCACCGACGTACTCGGCGAAGATCGCCCCGGTCACGGCGTAGGTGATGCCGATCCGCAGCGCGGTGAAGAACGACGGCATGGCCTGGGGCAATCGAACCAGCCGGAACCGCTGCCAGCGCGACGCACCCATGCTGCGCAGGAGGTTCGTGGCGGCGGGCGGCGTCGAGGCGAAGCCTTCGATCAGCCCGACGGCCACCGGGAAGAACGTCACGAGGGCGATCACCACGACCTTGGGCAGCAACCCGAAGCCGAACCAGATGATCAGCAGCGGGGCGATCGCGATGATCGGCAGGGTCTGCGAGGCGACCAGGAGCGGGGTCAGGGCGCGCCGCAGCCACGGCGAGAAGTCGATCGCGATCGCGACGGCCCAGCCGATGGCCAGCGACACCGCGAATCCGACGGCGGTGACCTGCAGCGTCGGGAGGGTGTTCGCCCAGATCTGCTCGCGAGCGGCCCACCCCTGCTCGGCGACGCGCAGCGGGGAGGGCAGCACCTGCGGGCGCACCCCGGATGCGGTGACGAACCACTGCCAGGCGATCAGCCCGACGGCGACGAGGACGAGGGACGGCAGGACGGCGGCGAGGGCGCGGCGGACGCCCCGGGCGCCGACGGCGGGCGGTTCCGCCGGGCGCCGGGGGACGTCAGCATGGTGGCTTTGCTGCGGTCGGAGTGCAGCAAAGCCACCATGCTGCGGTCCGCGAAGCGCACCGGGCTCCACCACGGAGCCCCGTGAGGAGCTGTCCGGCGCCTGGACCGTGCGCGGCTCCGTCACGGCGCCGCCAGGTACTCGTCGGTGAACCACGTCGCGAAGTCCGGCCTCGTCGTCAACGACTTGCCGTCCGGCCCGACCAGCGTGCCGGTGTCGTACAGGAAGCCCGAGAACCCGGACCACTTGTCGAGGGTCTGCGTCCCGACCGCGCCCGACTCGTCGCGCAGGTAGCGCTCGCTGAACATCTGCTGGCTGCGGCTCACCAGTTCGGGCTCGGTGAACGCCCCCGGGTTCGCCTTCTCCAGGAGCTCGGCGGCCTTCGCCGGGTCGTCCGCGGCGAACTCGTACCCGCGCTGCGCGGCCTGCACGAACGCCCGCGCCTGGTCCGGGTGCGCGTGCAGCCAGGCGCCGTTGCCGATGAGCAGCACGTTGTAGGAATCGGGGAAGCCGTAGTCGGTGTAGTCGAAGGTCTTGAGCGGCTGCCCGCGCAGCTGCGCCTCGATGGCCTCCCACGTCACGAACGGCTCGGTGAAGTCGACCTGCCCGGCGTAGAGCGCCTCGTACGCCGCGGTGCCGAGCACCACGTTCTGGAACTGCCCGGCACCGCCCGCGTCCTTGATCACGGCCTGCATCTTCGGCACCTCGTACGCGGCGCCGAAGCCGCCGTAGATCTTGCCATCGAGGTCCTTGGGGCTCGTGATGTCGGCCCGGTCGGCGCGCACCGCGATCTGGGACGTCCAGTGCTGCGCGATCGCCATCACCGAGACGGCGTCGACCCCGCTCGCCTTCGCGTAGGTGAACGAGTCCTGGAAGCTGATCCCGAACTCGGCCGCCCCGGAGCCGACCAGCGTGTCCGGCGGGGTGTTGTTGTAGGGCACGAACTCGACGTCCAGCCCGGCCTGGCTGAACCAGCCCTCCTGCTGCGCGACGTAGAGGCCGGTGTGGTTCGTGTTGGGGGTCCAGTCGAGCGCGATCCGGATCGGGGTGCGCTCCCCGGCGGGCGGGCCCGACGCCGGAGCGCCGCCCGTGCCGCAAGCCGCGAGGACGAGGGTGACGACCAGGATCAGTGCAAAGCGGATGGGCGCGACGGCCACGTGTCCTCCCTACGCCGGTGCGAACCGGATCAGGTGATAACGGTCGACGGCCGGACCTGCCGCCCTCTCAGCCTCGGCGCGAGGCTCCCGTGGGTCGGGCCGACCCTATCCCGCGACCGGGCGCCCTCACCACCGGACGCAGGACGTCCGGTGCACCGCGGCCGCGCCGCGACCCCGTGTACGCGGCGAGCCGCACCTTCGCGAGCGCCCGCACCGGCCGCAGTCGGGGGTGCGCGTGGACGACGGGGTCGAACGTCACGGGGTCGGCGCCGTGGGGGCCGTCGTCCACGGCGCCGTCGGGCATCGGCAGGTCGAGCAGCAGACGCCCGATCGGCGCCCACGGGGCGCCGGCACGCTTCTCCATCATCGCGAACACCAGCGGCTCCTGCCGCACGGCCTCGCGCGCGACCTGCGGGTCGGCGCCGTGCGCCCGGCCCGGCTGCTGCGGCCACAGCCCCAACGTCACCCGCTCGCCGTCGGCCCGGTACGGCAGGAGCGTGCTGTACGGCCGGGTGCACCAGCCCGACGCCGGGGCCAACAGCGCGCCGGTGCACCGGTGCCGGCCGACGGTGGAGTACAGCAGGTCGACCGGACCGTCGGGCAGGTCGGTCAGCCGCACGGCGAGGCCGAGCAGGTCCGGGAGGCGGCCCCGCGTGCCGGCGCCCTTCGACACGCGGACGAGCGCCGGGTGGATCGTCGCGCCGAGCACGGCGACGGTGGGCGAAGCCGGGGCGTCGAGTTCCACCCGGCCGGCGAACAGGGCACCGGACGGGTGGACGCCACGAGCAGCACGCAGGCGGGCGAGAGCGGTGAAGGCGGCCTCGACGGCGGAGAGGAGAGCGGGCACGCCGGGCGATGTTCCCCGGCGTCGATGTCGACAACCCGACTGTGACGCGCGCCGGGATCCGGCAGGCTGTGCCCGACCCGACGAGCGGAGGAGACACATGCACGACGACGGCGGTCAGGTGCAGAAGGACCACGGGGACGACGTCACCGGTGTCGAGGGGACCGTGGCGGTCGCGGGCAGCGCGGACGTGGGCGGCAGCGTCGCCGTCGCCGGAAGCACCGCGGTGACCCGCGGCGTGGCCGTCTCCGGCAGCGTGGCCGTCGCGGGCAGCGCCGGCGTGACCGGCAGCGTCGCGGTCGCCGGCTCCGCGGCGGTCGCCGGCAGCGTCGCCGTCTCCGGCAGCGTGGCCGTCGCGGGCAGCGCCGGCGTGACCGGCAGCGCCGGAATCGCGGGATCCGTGCTGAGCCTGCTCTCGGTGGCGCTGGTCATGTGCGTGGGCTGCCTCGGCTGCGTCGGCTGCCGCCGGTGCGTGCTCTGCATCGGCTGCGTCGACTGCGAGGGCTGCGTGCTGTGCATCGGCTGCGTCGGCCTGAAGCGCGGAGTCCGTCAGGTGCGCGTCACGGCGTGACCTCGGGGTAGGGCTGGCACCACCTGAGGTGTGCGGGATCACACCCCCGGGCCCGGGGGGCAGCGGTATGGGTCCGCCGATGAGTTCGGCGCACTCTTGGAGTCACAAGGACAGCCCACCGCGGTTCCCGGAAGGAGACCTCCAATGTCCGTCACCACCCTCCCCTCCCTGACCAACCGGGACCGTTCCGTCCTGCGCGCCGTCGCTGCCGGTCGCTGCGGATGCCCCGGACCAAGCTCGCTGACCGTCGACGGCATGGCGCTCGCCGACCAGTTCGCCGGGCTCCGGCTGGTGGACGCCGGCCTGATCACGGCGACGGCCGGCTCCGTCGCCCTCACCGACTCGGGCCGCGCCCTGCTGACGGCAGCGTGACGCCCCGAGTTGATCTCAATGCCGTCCCCCTGAACCCCGCCACTCCCGCGGTGACCGAACGCGGCGTTCGCTCGATCCAGTGGAGCGAACGCCGCTTTCGCTCGTTCCGGGCCGCGCTCACACCGCCGCGAGCACCTGCTCGAACGCCAGCTCCGCCGCTCCCACCAGCTTCGCGTCGCGCCCCAGCGGCGAGGTCTCGATCCGCGTCCCCCCGACCGCCCGGCTCACCAGGCTCCGCCGGTGCACCGCCGTCCGGACGCGGTCGACGACCCACGGCGGCAGCGCCGTGAACAGGTCGCCGAGCACCACGAGCTCCGGCGCCATCATGTTCACCACGGTCACCAGCCCGGTCGCCAGCCACTCCGCGAACTCGTCGAGCGGCCCCGCCACCGGCGCCGTCGCCAGCGACCGCAGCTCGGCGACCAGCACCCCGCGGGTCGTCCCCTCCGGCAGGCCCAACGCCCGGCACAGCGCCGGCTCCCCCACCTCGGTCTCCCAGCAGCCCCGGTTGCCGCAGTAGCAGACGCGGCCGTCGTGGCGGACGGTCATGTGCCCGAGTTCGCCGACGTAGCCGGCCGTCCCGCGCAGTGGCCTGCCCCCGGACACCACCCCGCCGCCGACGCCGTAGTCCGCCGACACCCAGACCAGGTCCGCGACGTCGCGCGCGAGCCCGCGCACGTGCTCGGCCAGCGCGCCCAGCTCGGCGTCGTTGGCCACCTGCACCGGCTTCTTCAGCACCGACGCGAGGCGCGTGCCGAGCGCGACGTCGCGCCAGCCGAGGTTGGGGGCCTCGTGCACGAAGCCGTCGTCGCGGCGTACGACCCCCGGCACCGACACCCCCGCGGCCTGCGGCACGAGCGCCAGCTCGTCGGCCAGCAGCTCGGCCGACTCCGCGATGTGCGTGATCACCTCACCCGGCAGGCGGGTGCCGCGGTGCAGGTTCCAGCTGTGCCGCCCGAGGATCTGGCCGCCGAGCCCGACCACCGCCATCGCCACCTGGTCGACGCGCACGTCGACCGAGAGCACCACGGCGGCCTGCGGATCGGGCAGCACCATCAGCGACGGCCGTCCCGCCCCCGTGCGGCGGACCGGGACGGCCTCGGTGACGACCCCGGACTCGGCCAGGCCGTCGACCACCGCCTTGATCGTGCTGCGGTTGAGGCCGAGCTCGGTCGCCAGGGTCGCCCGGGTGGTGGGCCCGTCGACGTGCAGCCGGCGCAGCAGCGCCGCGCGGTTGTGCCGACGGGCCTCGTCGGGCCGGGCCCCGGTGGTTACCGCCGAGCCGTGGGAGCCGGCGACCCCTCCGACCCAGGTACGGCTCACCGCCCCGCGGCAGCCGATCGGCGGCGGGACAGCACGTCGACCCCGGCTGCGAGCAGCAGGACGACGCCGTTGACCAGGAACACCACCGACGCCGGCTGCCCCAGCAGGCCCAGACCGTTGTTCACGGTCGCCAGCACCGCACCACCGATGACGGCGTTGCTGATCCGGCCGCGTCCACCGAAGAGCGAGGTTCCGCCGATCACCGCCGCGCCGACGGCGAACAGCAGCGTGTTGCCGCCACCGGACGCGGGCGACACCGAGCCGACCTTCGACGAGTAGATGATCGCGCCGATCGCCGCCAGCGCGGAGGAGATGACGAACACCGTCGCCCGGATGCGCACGACGTTGATGCCCGCCCGGCGCGCGGCCTCCCGGTTGCCGCCGACCGCGTAGACGTGCCGCCCGAACCGGGTCCGGTCGAGCAGGTAGGTACCGGCGACGAGGAGCACGAGCACGATCGGGACGACGTAGGGCACTCCGGCGATGCGGATGGTGCCCGGCCCGCGGTCGAGCGTGAGCAGGAACGTGATGACCGCCGCGAGCAGCACCACCGCCGCGATCTTGATCAGCACGAGGCCCGTGGGCTGCGCGACGAGTCCCAGCTTCCGGCGGCGCACCTGCCGCATCAGCAGCACCCCTGCGTAGCCGCCCGCGGCGACGAGGAACAGCAGCCAGCTGCCCGCGGTGGACATGCTGCCGTTCGCCACGGCGACGAGCACCGGGTCGCGCAGGCCGAGCGTGCCGCCGTCGCCGATGAGCTGGAGGATCACGCCCTGCCAGGCGATGAACAGCGCCAACGTCACCACGAAGGCCGGCATGCCGAACTTGGCGACCAGGAAGCCGGTCAGCACACCGATGACCACGCCGGTGCAGACCGCCAGCAGTATCTCGAGCCACGCGTTGGGCGGGAAGCCGACGACCAGGAGCAGCAGCCCGATTCCCGCGAACGCCGCGCCGGTCCAGATGCGCAGCCAGGCCGCGAGCGCGACCGCCACGGCGAAGATCGCCACGAACACGGCGAATACCGTGGTGCCCATGGCACCGAGCAGGTTGCCGCCCGACACCAGGTGCAGCGCGAGGACCGAGGCGGCGAGCCCGGACGCCGTACCGGCGGCGAGGTCGATCTCGCCGATGAGCAGGACGAACACCAGCCCCATCGCGATGACCGTCTGGCCTGCGCCCTGCTGGAGCAGGTTGGCCAGGTTCAGCAGGCTGGGGAAGGTGCCGCCGCTGTCGAGCGCGGTGAAGACGATGAACAGCGCGAGGAGGCCGAGCAGCGCCGGCAGGGAGCCGAGCTCGCCGTTGCGCAGGTTCTGCACGTAGGCCCGGACGGCCTCGCTGGTGGTCTTGGTGGTGGTGTCGATGCCGAAGTCGGCGGCGCGCGACGCCGCGGGCCCGGCACGCTCGGCAGCCGAGACGTGGCCGGCGTCGGCGGTGGAGGCCGCGACGTGCCGGCCGGGGCCGTCGTGACCAGGAACGGGGTGGGTGTCGGTCGGTGCGTCGGCCTGGGTGTCGATCTGGGTCGACCCGGGCTCGGCGCGGCCCGGTCCGGGGTCGGTGGGCGGCACGGTGCCTTCCTCGGGGGTGCTGTGGGTGGCCATCAGATGCTCACGACGTTCTCGGGCCGGGCGAGGCCGAGGTCGCCCGAACGGCCCGCGGTGATCAGCTCGACGATCTGGCCGTGGGTGACGTCGCGCGTCGGCACCTGGGCGACCATCCGACCCAGGTACAGGCAGGCGATGCGGTCGGAGACCTCGAAGACGTCGGCCATGTTGTGGCTGATCAGCACCACGCCCAGGCCCTGCTCGGCCAGACGGCGGACGAGGTCGAGCACCTGCCGGGTCTGCGCGACGCCGAGTGCGGCCGTCGGCTCGTCGAGCAGCACGACCTTCGAGTCCCACAGCACGGCCTTGGCGATCGCCACGGTCTGTCGCTGGCCGCCGGACAGTGCGGCGACGGGCATCCGCACGGACGTCACGGTGCGGACCGACAGCGACGCGAGCGTGCGCCGCGCAGCCTGCTCCATGTCGGCCTCGTCGAGCAGCCAGGGCTTACCGCGCTCGCGGCCGAGGAACATGTTCTGGACGATGTCGAGGTTGTCGGCGAGCGCGAGGTCCTGGTAGACGACCTCGATCCCGAGCGCCGAGGCGTCGGTCGGCCCGTTGATCGCGACCGGCTGGTCGTCGAAGAGGATCTCGCCCCCGTCGATCGGGTGGATCCCGGCGACGCACTTGACCAGCGTCGACTTGCCGGCGCCGTTGTCGCCGACGAGGGCGGTGACCTCGCCTGCCCGTACCGAGAAGTCGACGTCGTGCAGCACCTGGACGGCGCCGAAACTCTTGTTGACCTTGTTGAGCTGCAGCAGCATCGCGGCCTCCTCTGCGGCGGTGCCGGACCCGTGGGACGGGCGCGGTGGGCGGTCCTACCGCTCACCGCGCCCGGGTCCGGGGGGTGATCCGGCGCACGCCGTGGCGTCGTGGCCGGATCGCTCACTGTCAGCTGGCGTTGATGCTCAGCTGCTGGCAGGTGGCCTGCAGGTCGCCGACGCAGACCTCCGACGCCTTGACCTGGCCCTCGTCGATGACCGTCTTGACGTTGTCCTTGGTGATCGACTGCGGGGTGAGCAGCACCGACTTGACCTGACGGTTGCCCTTCGTGTCGTCCACGCTGCCGGTGGCGAGCGCGTCCGCGGCGGCCGTGTCGCCCTTCGCGAGAGCGGCGGCCAGCTTGGCCGTCGAGTCGGCCTCCTGCTTGATCGGCTTGTAGACCGTCATGTACTGGTCGCCGCGCAGGATGGCCTGCAGGCCGTCCGGGGTGGCGTCCTGGCCCGTGACCGGGACCTGGCCGTTGAGCCCGTACTTGGTGAGCACGGTGATCACTGCGCCTGCGAGGCCGTCGTTGGCCGCGAGGACGCCGTCCACCTTGCCGCCGTTGCCGGTGAGGATCTGCTCGAAGGTGGTGCCGCCGACCTGGTTGTCCCAGTCCGGGATGGGCTGCTTCTGCACGAGCTTGAGCGCGCCCGAGTCGTAGAGGGGCTTCAGGACGGAGTTCGCGCCGTCGGAGAACAGCGTCGCGTTGTTGTCCGTCGGCGCGCCCGCGATCTCGATGACCTGTGCGCCCTGCTTGGCCTTCAGCGCGTCCGCCAGGCCCTGGCCCTGCAGCGCGCCGACCTTCTCGTTGTCGAACGAGACGTAGTAGTCGCTCGTGCCGCCCAGGCTCAGCCGGTCGTAGTCGATCGTCGGGATGCCCTGTGCCTTGGCCTTCGCGGCCACCGCTGCTCCGGACTCGCTGCTGATCGACGCGATGACCAGCACCTTGACGCCACTGGAGATCATGCCGTCGGCCAACGTCGAGAACTTCTGCTCGTCGCCCTGGGCGTTCTGGATGTCGGCGTCGAGGCCCTCGGCCTGCATCGCCGCGGTGAGCAGCGGCTTGTCGAAGCCCTCCCACCGGGCCGAGCTCTGCGTCTCGGGGAGGATCACGCCCACCTTGGTGCCACCGGCGGCCGGGGCCGCTGCGCTCGGCGCGCTGCCACCGCTGCTCGGAGCTGCTGCATTCTGTCCACAGGCGGCGAGTGCCATCGTCAGGCCGAGTCCGGCGGCGAGCACCGCCGTCCGCTTGACGGCTGTCGTCCTCGTGCGCATCCGTCGTCCTTTCCCACTTCGTTGGGGCCCGCGGCGCGGGAATGTTGTGAGCGGCAACGTATGCGGTCCGATGACGTGGTGCCAACCACACTGGATCGTTCAAGTAGACGCGATTGCATCACGATTTGGTCTCACGGCACCAGATTTGTTGTGCATGACCGCGGAACTGCAGGCCGCGCGCCCCGGCCGGCCGCCGGTCGCCAGGCTCCTCCGAACGTGTGATCCTCGCTACAGGCCGCCGTCCCGCGTCCCACCGACGGCGCAGTCCCGGACCACATCCCGAGGTGGACCAACGTGGTTCGTGCGAGGATTGCGACGAGCACCACGTGGACCCGACTCCAGGAAGCGGAGGCTTCGCCGGTCACCCACACGGGGGTAATCGCGACTACAGAGCGTCACTCGGTCAGGTATTACTCTCCGTAGTTGCTTTCGGCGGTGGTGACGGCGGGTCGCCGTCGCGGGACCGCAGTGCGACCGCGCCGACGACGGCCGCGATACCCAGCGCCTCGGCCCCTCCGGGCAGTTGGCCGAGCATCACCAGGCCGACGATCGTGGCCGTGGCGGGAAGCAGGGCGAGCAGCACCGCGAACCGGGCCGTGCCCACGCGCCGCAGCACGACCTGGTCCAGCACGTACGGCACCACGCTGGAGAGCACGCCGACGCCGATCCCCAGTCCGAGCACCACCGGGTCGACGAGCGCTCCGACCCCTCCGGGATTGCCCAGCAGCAGCACCGGCGAGAGCAGCACAGCCGCGGCACCGAAGCCCACCGCCATGTCGTCGACCCCGTTGCCGACCGTCGCCACTCTCGCGCCGAGCAGGATGTAGGCCGCCCACATCGCCGCGGCCACGAGTGCCCACACCACTCCCCACGGTGCCCCTGACCAGCGGACATCGGCGATGAGTAGCACACCGCAGGCGGCTAGGAGGACCGCCGCGACGTCGCGTGGACGCCGGGATGCGACCGCCGCGACGGCGACCGGTCCACAGAACTCCACGGCCACCGCCGTGCCCAGTGGAAGCTGCGCGATGGCCTCGTAGAAGGCGAGGTTCATCAGGCCGGTGGCCAGACCGAATGCGGTGGCGCGCGCGAACCTCCGTCCCCGCCAGGCCGCAGCAGGCGGGCGGCGCCAGGCCAGCAGCACGCCCGCCGCACCGATCAACCGCAGCACCGCGACCGCCGAGGGGGCCAGCCGGTCGAACAGGCCAACGGCGAGCGCCGCGCCGACGTACATCGACAACCCGCCCAGGACGAAGAGGACGGGCGCGGGGACACGCCGCGTGACGGTGCCGCTTCTGTCGCTCTCCGTAGCCACTGCCCGTAACCAGCGTTTACGTTCCCCACCTTGCGGTGTCACATCGCGCACCCCATCATTTACCCGTAGTCAACTGAATCTGGAGGCCGGACCTCCCCCGGGCGATCCCCGGTCGGTGGCCGGACCTCCATAGGGTCACAACGTGACGGGTGTCGCGACGCATGCCGGGAATCAGAGCCGGGGTGTTGTGCGTCTGCAAGAGTGGACGTACCGCGAAGGCGGTTCGTCGCATTGAGCGATACCGGGGACACCCGGTGTCGAGACGGAGGGAGACCGCTGTGCAGCCTGGAACCCTTTCCCGGCCCGAGTTGACCGCTACCGACCGCTGCGACCGCTGCGGCGCGGCTGCCAAGGTCCGTGCTGTCCTGCCCTCCGGTGGAGAGCTCCTCTTCTGCGGGCACCACGCACGAGCCCACGGCGACAAGATGCGCGAACTGGACATCCAGGTGCAGTCGGGCTGATCCGCGCCAGCCCACCGCACACCTCCGACGGGGCGGGAACCGATTCCGGTTCCCGCCCCGTCGCCGTTCGCACCGCATGACCCACGCGCCCGTCCCCCGCGAGTCCGTCAGTTCGACAGCGCGAGTCCGTCACGTGGACAGCGCGAACCTGCGCGTCCGACCGGACCGGGGTGTGCACTCGGCCTGACGAAGTCGCGGACTCGCGGGGCAGGGCTTCAGCGCCAGGAGCGCAGGGTGGCGATGCGCTCCTCGAGCTGTTCGATGCTCGCCATCGCGGTCGGGGGGCCGCCGCAGGCCGTCCGCAGCTCGTTGTGGATCATTCCGTGCGGCTTCTTCGTGCGGTGGTTCTGCAGGGCGACCAGCGTGTTGAGCTCTTTCCGGAGCTTGTTCAGCTGCTCGCGGACGGTGAGCTGGGGGCGCTCCGCCGGCAGCGGTGGGGCCGCCGGGACCGCGGCCGGCGAGGAGGCCTTCGGGCGCGACAGCCAGTCCTTCTGGCGTGAGCTGAGCAGGTTGCGCACCTGGTCGGGCGCCAGCAGGCCGGGCAGCCCGATGAAGTCCTCCTCGTCCGCGCTGAACGAGGTGCCGTCGTAGATCAGCTGGTCCAGCTCGGCGTCGGCGTGCAGCGCGGTGAACGACTTCTCGTCCTCCCCCGGTTCGTCCTGCTGCCGGTTCGCCGCCGCCAGCTCCTCGTCGTTCCACTCCTCCGCGGCCCGGTGCGGCTTGCCCAGCACGTGGTCGCGCTGGGCCTCCAGCTCGCTCGCCAGCCCCAGCAGCACCGGGACGCTCGGCAGGAACACCGACGCCGTCTCCCCCGCCCGCCGTGACCGCACGAAGCGGCCCACGGCTTGGGCGAAGAACAGCGGGGTCGACGCGCTGGTGGCGTAGACGCCGACGGCGAGGCGGGGCACGTCGACGCCCTCGGACACCATGCGGACGGCGACCATCCACCGGTCGTCCGACTTGCTGAACGCCGCGATCCGGTCCGACGCGCCCGCCTCGTCGGAGAGCACGACGACGGGCGGGGTGCCGGTGATGTCGCGCAGGATCTCCGCGTAGGCCCGCGCTGTGGTCTGGTCCGTGGCGATGACCAGGCCCCCGGCGTCATCCATACCGCCGTTGCGGTGCCCGGTCAGGCGCCGGTCCGCGGCGGCCAGCACGGCGGGGATCCACTCGCCGCCGGGGTCCAGCGCGGTGCGCCAGGCCCGTGCCGTCTGCTCGGCCGTCAGCGGCTCCCCGAGCCGCGCGGTGATCTCCTCGCCCGCGCTCGTCCGCCAGCTCGACGTGCCGGAGTAGGCGAGGAAGACCACGGGGCGCACCACGCCGTCGGCCAGCGCCTCGGAGTAGCCGTAGGCGTGGTCGGCGCGGCTGCGCAGGAGCCCTTCGGCGTCCGGCACGTAGTCGATGAAGGGGATCGGGTTGTCGTCGCTGCGGAACGGGGTCCCCGTGAGCGTGAGCCGGCGCGTGGCGCCCTCGAACGCCTCGCGGACCCCTTCGCCCCACGAGCGCGCGTCGCCCGTGTGGTGCACCTCGTCGAGGATCACCAACGTCCGCCGGGTCTCGGTCCGGTTGCGGTGCAGCACCGGGTGCGCGGCGACGCCGGCGTAGGTGATCGCGATGCCGGTGTAGTCCGACGACGTCGAGCCCGTCGAGTTCCGGAACGCAGGGTCGAGCGCGATCCCGACCGACGCCGCTGCCGCCGCCCACTGGTGCTTGAGGTGCTCGGTGGGGGTGACGACCGTGACAGCGGTGATCGTCCGGTCCGCGAGCAGCTCAGCGGCCACCCGGAGCGCGAAGGCGGTCTTACCGGCGCCGGGCGTCGCGACGGCGAGGAAGTCGCGCGGTTTCGCGGCGAGGTAGCGGGCCAACGCACTGCGCTGCCAGGCGCGAAGCGGGCGGCCGGGTGGGGTGACACCGGGTTCGGCCGGGTCCTGAACGGGCGACACGGCGGGCTGGGACACACGTCTCCGGAGGCTCGATCGGGGGGAGCGGCGGGCGCATCAGGGTAACCCGCGCGGACGGCGGGGCCGGGGAGGGCGTCGCCGTGGCATTGCGGTCGCGCATCATCCGGCGCGTCGCGGAGCCGTCCGGCCGGGTGCGGGCATCCGGTGGGCCATCCTGGACCGCGCCATGACCGCCATGCCGCATCCCGACGACCCGCCGGATCCGCCCGGTCCGGCGGCACCGCCCCGCGCCGGCAGCGGGGCGGTGCGGGTCCTGCGGCGCACGCTGGGCAAGGCGTGGGACGACAACATCTTCTCGATGGCCGCGCAGGCCGCGTTCTGGCAGGCCCTGTCGCTGCCGCCGCTGTTCCTGGGTCTGCTCGGTTCGCTGGGCTACGTCGGGGGCTGGTTCGGGCCGGAGACCGTCGACATCGTCGAGGGCAAGATCATCGCGTTCGCCCGGCGGGTGTTCACCCCCGAGGTGGTCGACCAGCTGATCGCCCCGACGGCCTCGAGCATCCTCACCCGCGGCCGGGCCGACGTGGCCTCCGTCGGGTTCCTCATCGCCCTGTGGGCGGGATCGTCGGCGATCGCGTCGGTCGTGGACTCGATCACCGAGGCGCACGGTCAGTACGGCGTGCGGCACCCGGTGTGGCAGCGCCTGTTCTCGCTGCTGATCTACCTGTCCGCGCTGGTGGTCGGGGTCTTCACGTTGCCGCTGGTCGCGCTCGGCCCGGACCTGCTGCCCCGGCTGCTGCCCGAGACGTGGCGCGGGGCGGCCGCCGCAGTCGTCGAGTCGTTCTACTACCCCGGCGTCGGGGTGCTGCTGGTGCTGATGCTCACGACCGTCTACCAGGCCGCCCTGCCGCACAGCCCGCCGTGGCGGCGCCTGCTGCCGGGAGCGCTGCTGGCGATGGCGGTGTTCATCGCCGCAGCGACGGGGCTGCGCGTCTACCTCACCGTGCTGACCGCCACCGGCTACACCTACGGCGCACTCGCCACGCCGATCGCGTTCCTGCTGTTCGCGTTCCTGCTGGGGCTGTCGATCGTGCTGGGCGCTCAGCTCAACAACGCCGTTCAGGAGGTCTGGCCGGTCCGGCCGGTGCGCTCGCCCCTGCGGGTCGTGCGGGACGTCTCGACGACGCGGCGCGGGCCGGGACCGGCGCGACTGCCCGCCGCCTGTGATCTCCGCCGGTCGATCTCCCTCCGGCGGCGATGATCGGTCAGGCTCGACGCATGGTCCGCCCCTCGATCTCCGTACGCACCGAGCGGCCCGCCGTCACCGACGGGCTCATGGCCGTCCGGGGCCGCCGGCTGCGCGTGCAGGTGCGGCGTCCGAAGGCGCCGTCCGGTCCGCCATTGCTGGTCCTCAACGGCATCGGCGCGACGCTGGACCTGCTCGACCCCTTCGTCGACGCCCTGTCGGCGGACCGCGAGATCATCCGCCTCGACCCGCCCGGCATCGGCGGCTCGCCGGACGTCCTGCTCCCCTATCACCTTACGACCTTCGCCCCGGTGGTCGGCGATCTCGTCGCGCAGCTCGGCCACGACCGTGTCGACGTGCTCGGCTACTCGTGGGGCGGCGAACTGGCCCAGCAGCTCGTCCTCTGCCGTCCGGCGCAGGTCCGCCGCCTCGTACTGGTCGCCACGTCAACCGGGGCGCTCTCGGTGCCGGCGAGCCCGCGCGTGCTCAGCCGGTTCTTCCTGCCGCGCTGGCCGCGGGACCTCACGGCCGCGCTGGCCGTCGCCGCCGACCTCTACGGCGGGACCCTGCGGACGCACCCGGAGCGCGCCGCAGCGGCCCTGGTGGAGATCGCCGACGGCCTGCGCCGCCACCGGCGCGGCTACACCCTGCAGCTCGCCGCGACCGTCGGCTGGACGAGCCTTCCCGTGCTCCGGCTGATCCGGGCGCGGACGCTCGTGATTGCGGGTGCCGACGACCCGGTCATCCCGGCCGCGAACGCCACGATCCTCGGACGCGGGATCGCGGACGCGCGCGTGCACCACCACCCGGGCGGGCACCTGGCGATCATCACCGAGGCGCGCGAGCTCGCCGGGGTGGCGGCGGAGTTCCTGGGCGCGCCCTAGATCACTCGTCGCCGCCGGGCGGCATCGACTCGTAGATCTTCTTGCAGTCCGGGCACACCGGGGACCCCGGCTTGGGGGAACGGGTGACCGGGAAGGTCTCGCCGCACAGCGCCACCACCATGTTCCCCAGCACCGCGCTCTCGGCGATCTTCGCCTTGAGCACGTAGTGGAACATCTTCGGCGAGTCGTCGCCGGTGGTGTCGGTGCCCTCGGGGCGGGTCTCGACGTCGGGCAGCACCTGGGTCGCCATGTCGTCCATGATGCCGCATGTGACCGGTCCCGTCCTCCTCCCCGAGGTTCGCGCAGCGCTCCGCGACGGCGCGCCCGTCGTCGCGCTCGAGAGCACGCTGCTCGCACACGGGCTTCCCGCGCCCCGCAATCGTGAGGTGGCCGACGAACTCGAGGCGGTCGTCCGGTCCCGAGGAGCCGTGCCGGCGACCGTCGCCGTGCTCGACGGAGTCCCCCGGGTGGGTCTGACGGCGGCCGAGCTGGACCGGGTGTGCGGCGGCGACCTGGTCAAGCTCTCGGTCCGCGACCTCGGCGTCGCGGTGGGCCTGCGCCGCGACGGCGCGACCACCGTCGCGGCGACCGCCGCTCTGGCCGCGGCCGCCGGCGTGGCGCTGTTCGCGACGGGCGGGCTGGGCGGGGTGCACCGCGGCGCGCGGGAGAGCTGGGACGTCTCGGCCGACCTCGCGGCGCTGGCCCGCACACCCGTGCTGACCGTGTGCTCGGGGGTCAAGTCGATCCTGGACGTCGCGGCGACGCTCGAGCTGCTGGAGACGTCGTCCGTGCCGGTCCTCGGGTTCGGCACCGACGCCTTCCCCGGGTTCTACCGCCGCGACTCCGGGTTCCCGGTGCCCTGGCGGGTGGACGACGTGGCGCAGGTGGCCGCGGTGTGGCGGGCCCACCGCGACGTCGGCGGTGGGGCGGGCATGGTGCTGGCCCAGCCCGTGCCGGCCGCGGACGAGGTGGATGCGGCGTTGCACGACCGGCTGCTGGCCGAGGGCCTGGCGCTGGTGGCGGAGCGCGGGATCGTCGGCAAGGACGTCACACCCGCCCTGCTGGCGCACTTCCACGAGGCGAGCGGCGGTGTGAGCCTCACGGCCAACCTCGCGCTGGTGCGGGCCAACGCCGAGCTGGCCGCGCAGGTCGCGGTGGCGCTGGCAGGGTGACCGTTCCGCGCGTCGTCGTCGTGGGCGACCTGGCGGTGGACGTCCTGGTCACACCCGCGGTGCCACCGGTCGCCGGGGCGGACGTGCCGGCCCGGATCGTCACGACCGCGGGCGGGGCCGGGGCGAACACGGCCACCTGGCTGGCTGCCCGCGGTGTCGACGTCACGCTGGTCGCACGGGTCGGCGACGACCTCGCGGGGCACGCCGCGGTCGCCGAGCTGGCGGCCGTGGGGGTGCGTCCGGCGGTGGCGGTCGACCCGGATGCCCCGACCGCCACGGTCGTCGTGCTGGTCGGATCGGGCGGCGACCGGACGATGCTGTCGGACCGCGGCGCCGCGGCCCGGCTCTCCCCCGCGGACCTGCCGCCGCTCGACGGCGTCGACCATCTGCACCTGTCGGGTTACGTGCTGGGTGCGGCGTCGTCGCGTGGCGCAGGGTTGGCGGCGGTGGCCGCGGCACGCACCGCCGGGGCGAGCACATCGCTCGACCCGCAGGCCACCGGCGCCTTCCCGACCAGGCTGCTCGCCCACCTCGGGGGCGTCGACCTGCTGTTGCCGAACGCCGCCGAGCTGGCGGCGTTCACCGGCTCACCGGACCCGCGGTCTGCGGCGGCGTTGCTGGACATCGCCGCCGCCGTGGTCGTCACGGAGGGACGTGCGGGCGCCACCTGGGTGAGCCGGGACGGCACGTGGACGGTGCCGGCTCCAGCCGTGGACGTCGTCGATGCGACCGGCGCGGGCGACGCCTTCGACGCCGGGCTGCTCGCCGCATGGCTCTCGGGCGCCGGGCCCGAGGCCGCGCTGCACGCGGGCTGCGCGGCGGGTGCGGAGGCCGTCAGCCGGCGCGGCGCACGTCCTCCCGGCTCCCGGGTATGACGTCGGGGTCGAGGACCTCTCCGTCGACGACCGAGCCGCCGAACGTCGGGGTCCCGGGATCGATCACGGGGTGGGCGCGTGTCTCGAGCGCCCGCCGGTCGACCTCGTAGCGGTTGACCGTCTCGCGCTTGCGCGGCAGGCGGTCGTTCGCGATGAGCACGGCCATCCAGGGAAGCGGGATCGAGATGATCAGAAGCGTGACCGCCAGCCACGGGGTCTGGTAGAAGATCGCAGCGACCACCATGCACGGGATCCGCATGCCCATCATCAGGCCGTAACGGCGCTTGCGGATCTTGAGCTCGTCCTCGTACGACTGCGCCGCGTCGGTGATCAGGACGGCGTCGGGGGAGCTCGAGTCGGGCCGACGCTGGGGATGGGACACGATTGCTCCTCGTCGGTGCGGGCCCGCTCCGACGACTCGAAGCCGGCGCTCTGCACCCTCTTCATTCATCGTGCCACCGTCGTGGGGTGACCGCGCGTCCACCTCGGCGGGCGGCTACGTCGTGGCGGCGGCCTTCTTCTGGGCCTTGGCCGCCTGCTTGAACTCCCGGACGCGGACGAGCGACGCCCCGTCGACCACGTCGGCGACCGACCGGAACGACCCGTCGTCGCCGTACGCCCCGGCGGCCTCCCGCCAGCCCGGCGGGGTCACCCCGCGCTGCTTGCCGAGCAGCGCGACGAAGATCTGCGCCTTCTGCGCGCCGAATCCGGGCAGCGCCTTGATCCGGCGCAGGAGGGTGGCACCGTCCGGGACGTCGCGCCAGAGGCCCGCGGCGTCGCCGTCGTAATGGTCGACGAGCAGCGCGGCGAGCGCCTGCACCCGCCCGGCCATCGCCGCGGGGTAGCGGTGCAGCGCCGGCGGGCCGGTGAACACGGCGGCGAGGGCCTCGGGGTCGTACTCGGCGAGCGCCCGCGCGTCGAGCCGGTCCACGCCGAGGCGCCGGGCGAGGCCGGCGGGTCCGGCGAAGGCGCGTTCCATGGGGAACTGCTGGTCGAGCAGCATGCCGATCAGCAGGGCGAGCGGGTCGCGGTCGAGCAGCGCGTCGGCGTCGGGGTCTTGCGCGAGCTGCAGCACGGCTCCTCCGATCGGCGGGGAGCCCCAGCGTAGCGGTGGCCCCGGTGGTTGCAGGAAAGCCACTTTCATGCAATGCCATTGCAGGAACGTGGCTTTCCAGACCCGTGCGCACCCCGGCGGCAGGCCGCGGACGGGGCGTCGGCGAGGATCGGGGCGTGCTGCCCGAGATCTCCCCCGCCACCGCCGACGCCCTGCGCACCGCGCTGGACCGCGCCGGCTACCGCACCGACGGAGTGCGGGCGCTGCTCGGCCGGGACGCCCACGCCGCGCTCACGCGGGGCGAGCCCGAGCCCGCGTTCCGTGCCACCGCGGACGGCGGCGCGCTCGGGGTGCTGGTGCGGATGCTGCTGTTGGGAGCGGTCGAGCCCGATGCCGCCGTCACCGCGGCTCTCGCCCCGCTCACGCCCGTCGACGCCGCGGCGGCCGGCCTGCTGCGCCGCGCGAACGACGGCTGGGCCGCCGCCCTCGATCTGCGGCCGCACGGCGCGGACAGCGGGGACGACGAGGGGGACGGCGAGTGGTGGGTGCTGTCGGATCTCGACGCCCGCCGCCAGGAGCGCGACCACGTCACCGGCGTCGGCGGGGCGTCCCTCACCCTCGCATCCGCGACGCCACGCACGCCCGTGGGCACCGTGCTCGACCTCGGCACGGGCTGCGGTGTCCAGGCGCTGCATGCGTCCCGGCACGCCCGCGCCGTCACCGCCACCGACGTCGCCCTCCGCGCGCTGGCGATGGCCCGCGCGACCTTCGCGCTCAACGACCTCGACGTCGAGCTCCTCGACGGTCCGTGGCTCGCTCCGGTCGCCGGGCGCCGGTTCGACCTGATCGTCTCCAACCCGCCGTTCGTCCCCGGCCCGGCCCGGGTCGACTACGTCTACCGCGACTCCGGGCAGGCGGGCGACGACGCGCTCGCCGCGCTGGTCCGCGCGCTCCCGGAGCACCTGGAGCCCGGTGGCGTGGCGCAGCTGCTGGGGTCGTGGCTGCACGTCCGCGGGGAGGACTGGCCGGACCGCGTCCGCTCGTGGCTGCCCGAGGGCGTCGACGCGTGGATCGTGCAGCGGGAGACGACCGATCCGGCGCTGCACGTCGGCACATGGCAACGCGACGCGGGGCTCGACCTGCACTCCGCCGAGGCCCGTGCGCAGGCCGGGGCGTGGCTCGACTGGTTGGCGGCCCAGAAGGTCGAGGCCGTGGGGTTCGGGTTCCTGACCCTGCGTCGGATCGATGGGGCCAGCACGACCGGGACGCCGACGGTCGTGGTCGAGGACCTGCCCGACGACCTCACCGACCCGCTGGGCCCCGAGGTCGCGGGCTGGCTGGACCGCGTCGACTGGCTGCAGGCGCACGCGACGGACGACGCTCTGCTCGATGCCCGGCTGCGGCTCACCGACGGCGTGCTGCTCGAGCGGTACGCCACGGCGGGCGACGAGGGGTGGAGCGAGGCGGGCGCCGCGGTCGCCAGGGCGGAGGGACCCCGGTGGCGCCACGAGGTGGACGAGCCGGCGGCCGCGCTGTTGGCGGGCTGCCGGGGCGCGCTGCCGTTGAGGGAGCTCGTGGAGCTGCTCGCGTTCGCCCACGACCGTCCGGTGGACGCGCTGGTCGGCGCGGCCCTGCCGGCGGTGCGGGAGATGGTGCGGCACGGCCTGCTGGTCCCGGTCCCATGAGGCCGGCCGTGGCGCCGGCGTTCGCAGCGTGGTGGCTTTGCTGCACTCCGACCGCAGCAAAGCCACCATGCTGCACTCGCCTCGGCCGGTCGGGCGCGGCATGAGGGCCGTCGTCGCCCGGGTCACGCGGGCCGCGGTCGTCGTCGACGGGGCGACCGTCGGCGAGATCGGCGCCGGCCTGCTGGTGCTGCTCGGCGTCCACCGCGACGACCCCGACGAGACCGTCGCCGTCATGGCCCGCAAGCTGCACGAGCTGCGCATCCTCGACGGGGAGCGGTCGTGCGCCGAGACGGACGCGCCGCTGCTGGTCGTCAGCCAGTTCACGCTCTACGGCGACACCCGCAAGGGCCGCAGGCCGTCGTGGTCCGCGGCCGCCTCGCCAGACCGGGCCCGGCCGCTGGTCGACGCGGTGGTCGCGGCGCTGCGGGCGCGAGGGGCGACGGTGGCGACCGGGGTGTTCGGTGCCGCGATGGCCGTCGAGTCGGTGAACGACGGGCCGTTCACGGTGCTGCTCGAGGTGTGAAGACGGGAACGGCCCCCGCCCGGCGATGCCGGACGGGGGCCGTGGTGCCCCGCGAAGGTCAGGCCTTGGTGGCGTTCCGGGCGGCGCGGGCGGTCGAGGCCGCCTTCTCGCCGGCGACCTTGACGGTCTCGGTCGCGTTGTCCACGACCGCCTCGGTGCCGTTCACCGTGTGCGCGGTGACGGACTGGGTGGCGCGCTGGGCCTGCTCGGTCACGGCCTCGGTGGCCTTGGTGGCGGCCGACGCCCACTGCTGGGCGAACTCGCGCTGGTTGGCGAGCACCTTCTCGACGAAGTCGAAGTAGGTCTCGACCACGCTGGGCAGGTCGGGGAGCTGGCCCGGGGTGGTGGTCACCTTGCTTGCGAAGCTCTGCACGGTGTCGGCCCAGGTCTGGACGGCCGACGTGACCGCCTCCTGGCTCCGGTTGGCGATGTCGACGAACTGGTCGGTGGGCGCGGTCATCGTCCACGTCCTCTCTGAATCGTAGGTGGTGTCGCTAACCAAACTATGCACCAGCGTTAAGTATGTCAATCACGTTTCGTGTGACGCCGGTCCTAGTGGTCTGCACCACCGCGTCGACTCACTCGGGATCGACGAAGCTGCGGTATACGCCCAGCAGGGCCGCACGCTGCTCGGGAGAGAGCCGGGGGTCCGTGCGGATGGCCTCCTCGGCGCCGCCACCCCCCGCGGCCTCTCTGGCACCAGATGCCCAGCCCCCCTGCGCGAGGAGCTGCTCGGTCGACAGCTGCAGGGCGGCCGCGATCGAGTGGAGCACCTTCAGCGAGGGCTGGTGCAGCCCTCGCTCCACCTGGCTGAGGTAGGCGTTCGAGACACTGGTCATCGAGGCCATCTCGCGCAGCGACAGGTTGGCCAGCTGGCGTTGGGCGCGGATGAACTCGCCCAGGGCGTTCATCTGGACGGTCCAGCCCGAGGGCGCAGCGCCGTTGTGCGGCGTGCTCGCGGCAGCCGGCGTCTCGTCGGCCGGACCCGAGGCGGGCTCGTCTGCGGCGGATCGTGCAGCGGTCATGCATCCATCATCCCGGTACGGCGCCCCGCGTGGGTGGGGTGTTCTCGATTGACCACCCGACGCACCGGCTCAGGGGCGTGCTTTCGGCCACACACCCGTCGGAGTCGGCGGCGAAGCGGTGTCCGGATTGAGAACCCGCTGAGAGTTGGGACTCACCCACGCGATGGTTCCCCCGTCGAGGGAACGTTCGGGAACGACGTGGCGTTGGACCGATCGAGAGCCCCGGCGGAGTGCCCCGAACGCCCACCGCCCGGGTCCATGGGGGAGGAAACCAATGACCGTGCCGCAGACCGTTCCGGGTCGGCGCGCAGACACCGACGATACGCGCGACGAGGCCGTCGAGGCGGCGGTCGAGTTGTCCGCCGAGGACCTCGACGCCCAGAGCCCGGCCGCCGACCTGGTGCGCGTCTACCTCAATGGTATCGGAAAGACCGCCCTGCTGACCGCAGCGCAGGAGGTCGATCTCGCCAAGCGCATCGAGGCCGGCGTCTTCGCCAAGCACGTCCTCGACAGCGCGGCCGCCGAAGGTGTCGAGCTCGACCCGGCCCACGCCAAGGACCTGCGCCTCGTCGTCCGCGACGGCGAGCGCGCCCGCAACCATCTGCTGGAGGCCAACCTCCGGCTGGTCGTCTCGCTGGCCAAGCGCTACACGGGCCGTGGGATGCCGCTGCTGGACCTGATCCAGGAGGGCAACCTGGGCCTGATCCGCGCCGTCGAGAAGTTCGACTACACCAAGGGCTTCAAGTTCTCCACCTACGCCACGTGGTGGATCCGTCAGGCCATCACCCGCGGAATGGCGGACCAGGCCCGGACGATCCGGCTGCCGGTGCACCTGGTGGAGCAGGTCAACAAGCTCGCCCGGATCAAGCGCGACATGCACCAGCGCCTGGGCCGCGAGGCCACGCACGAGGAGCTCGCCGAGGAGTCCGGCCTGCCTGCCGAGAAGATCTCGGATCTGCTCGACCACGCGCGCGACCCGGTGTCGCTCGACATGCCGGTCGGCGCCGAGGAGGAGGCCCCGCTCGGCGACTTCATCGAAGACGGTGAGGCCGCCGACGCCGAGACCACCGTGATCTCGCGCCTGCTGCACGACGACCTGCGCCGCGTGCTCGGCACGCTGGAGGACCGCGAGCAGCACGTGATCCGCATGCGCTACGGCCTGGACGACGGCCAGCCCCGCACGCTCGACCAGATCGGCCGCCGCTTCGGGCTCTCCCGCGAGCGGGTGCGCCAGATCGAGCGCGAGACGATGGCCAAGCTGCGCATCGGGGAGCGGGCGGACCGCCTGCGTTCCTACGCCAGCTGACGCGCTGTACCCACACCGGCGCCGTCCCCCCGAGGGGACGGCGCCGGTGTGTGTCGGCCCGGATGTAGCGAAAGCGGCGTCGGGTGCACTGAGTGCACCGAAAGCCGCTTTCGGTACATCCGCGGCGGGCCGCCGAGCCGGTGGGCGACGACACCGCCATCCGCCAGGCGAAGAGCGGTCAGGGCGGCCTAACCTCGACGGCATGACCGGTCCTGCCAACGCTCCTGCCGTGAGCCCCGCCGTCATGCGTGACGTGCTCGGGCACTTCGCGACCGGCGTCGTCGTGGTGACGGCGCGGCAGACCGACGGGACCCTGCTCGGCTTCACCTGCCAGTCGTTCGCGTCGCTGTCGCTCGACCCGCCGCTGATCAGCTTCGCGCCGGCGCGCTCGTCGTCGACCTGGCCGCGGATCCGCGAGGTGAAGAACTTCTGCGTCAACGTCCTCGCCGCGGACCACCGCGACCTCAGCGCCGGCTTCGCCCGCTCCGGCACCGCGGTCGACAAGTTCGCGGGCGTCGACTGGTGCCCGGCGCCCTCGGGCGCGCCGGTGATCGAGGGCGTCAGCGCCTGGATCGACTGCACGCTGTGGTCGGAGTACGACGGCGGCGATCACACGATCGTCGTCGGGCACGTGCACGACCTCGGCTCCGACCCGGCCACGCTCCCGCTGCTGTTCTACCGCGGCGCCTACGGGATCAACGGCACCCAGGAGATGAACGGCGCCCGCCGGCGCTGACGTCCGGTCAGGTCGTCGGCTCCCACGACAGGCCCAGGTGCGAGCGCTTCGGTCCGAGCGCCGCCGCGGCGTCCGCGCTCACCTGGTGCCGGTCCGCGCCCGTCGACGCCGTCGCCGCGGCCACCACCAGGCCCTCGACCAGCGGCCCGGCGCTGAGCACGGTGCGTCCACGGGTCGCGGGGTCCGCACCCACGTCCTCGAGCAGATCCAGGGCGAGCTCGGCCGAGAGCACCGCGCTGCCCAGGTCCATGAGTACGACGACCCCTGCGCCCCGGTCCGACGTCGCGATCGCGGTCGCGATGGCGGCGGCGTCCGTGCCGAGCGTGATCTCGTCGAGGCCCGCGGCGACGGCGATGGGCACGTCGACGTCGCCGATCACCTCGCGGGCGAGTTCGACGGCGGCGTTGCCCAGCGCGCGGCTGTGCGACACCACGACGATCCCCACGCTGGGCGTGGTCTCCGGCGTACTCACCCGAGGCTCTCCGCGGCCGCTTCGAGCAGCAGCGTCGTCGAGGTCGCGCCGGGGTCGCGGTGCCCCGCGCTGCGCTCGCCCAGGTAGCTGGCCCGGCCCTTGCGGGCCACGAGCGGAACGGTGGCGTCCGCGCCCTCACGCGCGGCCGTCGCCGCGGCCCGCAGCGCGTCCTTGAGCGACGCGCCGTCGGCCAGCGCGGCGTCCAGCGCGTCGACGGCCGGGGTCAGCGCGTCGACCATCGTCTTGTCGCCGAGCTGCGCCTTCCCCCGGGTGAGCACGCCCTCGAGGCCGGCGCGCAGCGCTGCGGCGAACGCCGCACCGTCGAACTCGGCACGGTCGCCCGCCGAGGTCCCCATGCGCAGGAAGAACGTGCCGTACAGCGGACCGCTCGCTCCGCCGACGGTGCTGACCAGCGTCATCCCTGCGGACTTGAGCAGCGCGGCCGGCGCGGCGTCCGGGGCGGCGTCGAGCTTGCCGACCACGGCGGTCATCCCGCGGCGCATGTTCGAGCCGTGGTCGGCGTCGCCGATCTCCGAGTCGAGCCTCGTCAGCTCGTCGGCGTGGTCGGTCACCTCGTCGGCGAACGTCCGCAGCCAGCGCCCGAGCTCGGCCGAGCCCACCGTCTCCTGCCCGATTTCCTGTGGCAACGCTCAGACCCCCCACCGGAACGCCACGGTGTTGATCGGCGCGTCCCAGAGACGCAGCAGCTCGTCGTCCAGCTTGAGCAGGGACACCGAGGCGCCGGCCATGTCCAGGCTGGTGAAGTAGTTGCCGACCAGCGTGCGGGCCACCCGGACCCCGGCCTTCTCGAGGATCGCCGCCACCTCGCCGTACATGAGGTAGAGCTCGATCAACGGAGTGGCGCCCAGGCCGTTGACGAAGGCGAGCACGCCGTCGCCCGCGGTGAAGTCCAGGTCGGCCAGCACCGGCTCGACCAGCATCGCGGCAACCTCCTTGGCCGGGGCCACCGGCAGCCGGCGCCGGCCGGGCTCGCCGTGCACGCCGATCCCGACCTCCATCTGGTCGTCGGGGAGGTCGAAGGTCGGCCGACCGGCCGCGGGCACGGTGCACGAGGTCAGCGCCATGCCCATGCTGCGCACGTTGCCGATCACTTTCCGTGACACCTCGGCGACCGCGGACAGGTCGCGGCCCTCCTCGGCGGCCGCGCCGGCGATCTTGTTGAGCAGGATCCCGCCGGCCACGCCGCGGCGCCCCGCGGTGTAGAGGCTGTCCTCGACGGCGACGTCGTCGTTCATGATCACGGTTTCGACCGTGACGCCGTCCTCGGCAGCCAGCTCGGCGGCCATCTCGAAGTTCATGATGTCGCCGGTGTAGTTGAGCACGAAGTGCAGCACGCCGGCCCCGCTGTCGACGGCCTTCGTCGCCGCCTGCATCTGGTCGGGTACCGGCGAGGTGAACACCTCGCCCGCGCAGGCCGCGTCCAGGCCGCCCATGCCCACGTAGCCGCCCTGCAGTGGCTCGTGCCCCGACCCGCCGCCGGAGACGATCCCGACCTTGCCCTGCACGGGGGCGTCCGCCCGGTAGATGATCTTGTGTTCATGGTCGACCCGCAGTGAGGGGTGCGCGAGCTCTATCCCACGCAACGCCTCACTGACGACGTCGGCAGGATCGTTGATCAGCTTCTTCATCGGAGCTCCCGTTCTCGGCGACGATCGATCCGTAAGCTACGCCGACGTGACCGCGACGGGAACCAGTGATCGGAAACGGCTCGGGATCGGACTCGCTGCAGTCGGTCGTCCCGCGTACATCACCGGCGGGAGGGCCTCGGATCTCGGCGCAGAGCGCGACATTGTCACCTTCCGTGACCGCGCCTTCGCCGTGCTCGACGCCGCCTACGCCGCCGGGATCCGCTACGTCGACGCCGCCCGCTCGTACGGACGGGCCGAAGAGTTCCTCTCCGACTGGTTAGTGGCCCGTCCGGAGATCGACGACGTGGTGGTGGGCTCGAAGTGGGGCTACCGCTACGTCGGCGACTGGCGGATGGACGCCGAGGTGCACGAGATCAAGGACCACTCGCTCGAGGCGTTCACGGCGCAGTGGGCGCAGACGTCGGAGCTCCTGGGCGGGCGCGTCGGGGTCTACCACGTGCACTCGGCGACGCTGGACAGCGGCGTGCTGGACGACGCCGCCGTGCACCGGGCGCTGGCCGGGCTGCGGGACCGGGGCGTGCGGGTCGGGATCTCGACGTCGGGCCCGCACCAGGCGGACGCCGTGCGGAAGGCGTTGACGGTGACGGTCGACGGCGCCCCGCTGTTCACGTCGTTCCAGAGCACGTGGAACGTCCTCGAGCCCTCCGCCGCGCCGGCCTTGGCCGAGGCCGCCGACGCGGGTGCGTACGTGATCGTCAAGGAGTCGGTGGCGAACGGCCGGCTGGCCCCGGGTGGCGCGGACTCCCCCGCCACGCAGCGCGTTGCCGACCTGGCGGTGGAGCTCGGCACCACCGTCGACCGGCTCGCGATCGCAACGGCCCTCGCGCAGCCGTGGGCCTGGCGCGTGCTGTCGGGCGCCGTCGACCCCGCACAGGTGGCGAGCAACGCCGCCGCGGCCGACCTCGCCCTGCCCGACGCAGTGGCGGCCGAGCTCGCCGGCCTGGCCGAGGACCCGGCCACCTACTGGGCCGCCCGCTCCGCCCGCCCCTGGACCTGAGCGAGCCCGACCCCCGCGAGTCCGCGACTTCGTCAGCGCGAGTCCGCGACTTCGTCAGCGCGAGTCGCCATTCTGGGACTGGCCGCGGGTTGTCCTCGCGGTGCCAAAACGGCGGACTCGCGCTGACGAACCGACGGACCCGCGGGCTATTCATCGCCTGTTGAGTTCCGGGGCGGGCGGCGCTAGCGTGGGGTATGGCCACTGCCGAGCGCTCCGCTGCGACGTCCCCCGTCGGCTCGCCGCTGGTGGTCGACCTCGGGGAGCTGCGGTCCACCGACCTTCCACGGGTGGGTGGGAAGGCGGCGAACCTCGGTGAGCTGATCTCCGCGGGGCTCCCGGTGCCCGGCGGGTTCTGCGTGACGACCGAGGCCTACGCGCGGGCCGCCGCGGACGTCGACACCACCGATCCAGGCCGAGCCCGCGACCTCCTGCGCACGGTCGCGGTGCCCGACGACATCGCCGCCGCGATCACGGCGGCGCACCGGGCGCTCGGCGACGTGCCCGTGGCGGTCCGGTCGTCCGCGACCGCGGAGGACCTGCCGACCGCCAGCTTCGCGGGGCAGCAGGACACCTACCTCAATATCGTCGGGACCGAGGCGTTGCTCGACGCGGTGCGCCGCTGCTGGGCGTCGCTGTGGACCGACCGCGCCGTCGCCTACCGGGCGGAGCTCGGGATCGACGACGCCGAGGTGCGGCTCGCGGTGGTCGTCCAGCGGATGGTCGACGCGCAGGTGGCCGGGGTGCTGTTCACCGCGGACCCGGTGAGCGGGCGGCGTACCCGTGCGGTGCTCGACGCGAGCCCCGGCCTGGGTGAGGCGGTCGTGTCGGGGATGGTCAACCCCGACCACCTCGCGGTCGAGCGCGGCCGGGTCGTCGACCGGCGGCTCGGCGACAAGGCCGTCGCGGTGCGGGCACTGCCGGGCGGAGGGACCGAGCGGGTGGAGCTCGCGAGCGGGGCGGACGCGTGCGTGACCGACCGGCAGGCCCTGGAGCTTGCCGCGCTCGGGCGCCGCGTCGAGAGGCACTTCGGTGTCCCCCAGGACATCGAATGGGCGCTCGACGGTGCCGGCGCGATCTGGCTCACCCAGGCCCGGCCGATCACCAGCCTCTACCCGGTGCCCGTGTCGCGCGACGGCGCGCTGCGCGCGTTCGTCTGCGTCAGCCTGGCCCAGGGGCTGACCCGGCCGATCACGCCGATGGGGCTGTCGGCGTTCGGCGTCATCGGCGGCACGGCGGCCCGGCTGTTCGGCCTCCCCGGCCCGCACACGACCGACCCCGTCGCTCCCCCGCCCGCCTTCGCCGCGGTCGGCGGACGCGCTTTCGTCGACATCACGGCGGGGCTGCGCAGCCCTGTCGGGCGGGCGGCGGCCACGCGCATCCTCGGCATCATGGAGGCACGCACCGGCGTGGTGCTGCGCGACCTGTTCGCCGATCCCGCGTTCGCACCGGTGCCCCGAGCTCGGTGGCGGGCGGTCCGCCGGGTCGTTCCCGTGCTCGTGCGCTTCCGTGTGCCGCTGGTGATGCTGCAGGCCGTCGCCTCCCCCACCGCCGCCCGCAACCGCGTCGCTGCGCTCGGCGCCCGGGCGGCGCGCGTCCCCGCCTCCCCTCCGGACGCCACGTCCACCGAGCGTGTCGACCGGGCGACGCAGACGCTCACGACCGCCCTCCACGTGTTCCCGCGCAGCGCGCCCGCTTTCGCGGGTGGGTTCCTCATGCGGGTGGTCGCGCGCCGCCTGGCGGGCGACGACCTGGACGACGTCACCATGGACGCGGTGTTGCGTTCGCTGCCGAACAACGTCACCACGGAGATGGACCTGCAGCTGTGGGCCCTGGCGCAGCAGGTGCGCGCCGACCCGACGTCGGCCGCCGCCCTGCGCGACACCGCCGACCTCGCCGCACTCGCCGCACTGTTCCGCGCCGGCACCCTGCCGACCGCCCTGCAGAACGGGCTCGCCGGCTTCCTGCGCCGTTACGGCCACCGGGCCGTCGCCGAGATCGACATCGGCATGCCGCGGTGGTCGGAGCAGCCCGAACACGTGCTCGGCGCGCTGGCCAACTACCTGCGGCTGGACGACCCCGACGCCGCCCCCGACGCCCGCTTCGCCGCAGGCGAGCGCGTCGCCCGGCAGGCCCTCGCGGACGTCGTGGCCCGGGTCGGCCGCCGCTCACGGTGGCGCGCCCGGGCCGTCGGCTTCGCCCTCGGCCGCGTGCGCGAGCTGGTCGGGCTGCGCGAGGCCCCGAAGGACCATCTCGTGCGCCTGATCGCCCTCGCCCGCGCAGAGCTGGCCGCCGTCGGCACCGAACTGGCCGAACACGAACTCCTCGACGCCCCCGGCGACGTCTTCTTCCTCGACCTGCGCGCCATCCGTGCCTCGATCGACGGCGTCGACCAGCGCCACCTCGTCGCCGGCCGGCGCGAGGAGTACGCACGGGAGCTGCGCCGCCGGCACATCCCGCGGGTGCTGCTCTCCGACGGCACCGAGCCCGAGGCGCTCGCCCGCGCCGACGTCCCGGACGACGGCGCGCTGATCGGCACCCCGGCCTCGGCCGGCACGGTCACGGCACCGGCGCGCGTCGTCCTCGACCCGGTCGGCGCGCGGCTCGAGCCCGGCGAGGTCCTGGTCGCGCCGTCCACCGACCCGGGCTGGACCCCGCTGTTCCTCACGGCGGGCGCGCTGGTGATGGAGATGGGCGGGGCCAACTCGCACGGTGCGGTCGTGGCCCGCGAGTACGGCATCCCCGCGGTCGTGGGCGTGCCGGACGCCACGTCGCGGATCGAGACCGGCGCCAGGGTCACGGTCGACGGCGCCGCCGGCCGCGTCCACCTCAACTGATCCACAACGCACAAACCGGTCGCCGGGCACACGGTCCGTGCCCGCGCGGCGCGCGCCCACTCGTCCGGATGACACCATGGTGGAGTGGACGCTGTGAAGCAGGACGACGTCGCCGACCTGGCGGCTCCGACGCAGGCGCCGGAGCCGCGCTGGCTGGAAGGCATCGAGCGCGACGCCTGGCTGAGCCTGATCGGCGTCATCATCCGGCTCCCCGCCGCACTCGACGCCCAGTTGCAGCGCGACGCCGGTCTGAGCCACTTCGAGTACACCGTCATGGTCAACCTCTCCAACGCCGACGACCACGTGCTGCGGATGAGCCAGCTCGCAGCGCTGTGCCACTCCTCGCTGTCGCGCCTGTCACACGTGGTCGCCCGCCTCGAGCGGCGTGGCTGGCTGCGTCGCGACCCGTGCCCCGACGACGGGCGCGCCACCCTGGCCACGCTGACCGACGACGGCTTCGCCAAGCTCGCCTCGGCCGCCCCCGGGCACGTCGACGCCGTGCGCGCCTACGTGATCGACGCGCTCGACCCGGAGCAGCTGGGGCAGCTCAGCGCCCTCGGCGACACGATCCTGGGCCGTCTGGACGGCGACACGCCGCGCCGCTGAGCGCACAATCTCGCCCGTGACCACTGCAACGCCCACGAGGATGCCCGCCGCCTTCCTCGGCCACGGCAACCCGATGAACGCTCTCGACGACAACCGCTACACGCGGGCGTGGCGGGCGTTCGGACAGGCCGTTCCCCGGCCGCGGGCCATTCTGGTGGTCTCGGCGCACTGGTACATCAACGCCACGGCCGTCACCGCCATGCACCGCCCCCGGACGATCCACGACTTCTTCGGCTTCCCCCAGCGCCTGTTCGACATCGACTACCCCGCGCCCGGGATGCCCGAGCTGGTGCACGAGGTCTCCGACGCCGTGCAGCCGACCTGGGTGGGGGCGGACGTCGACTCCTGGGGCATCGACCACGGCACCTGGTCCGTGCTCGTGCACGCCTTCCCCGAGGCCGACATCCCCGTCGCGCAGCTGAGCATCAACTCCGAGAAGCCGTTCGACTACCACCTCGGGCTCGGGGCGAAGCTCGCCCCGCTGCGCGACAGCGGCGTCCTCGTCGTCGCCAGCGGCAACATCGTCCACAACCTCGGCGGCATCGACCGCCGGCTCGCCCATGAGGGCTACGACTGGGCCCACCGCTTCGACGACGACGCCCGCGAGCGCATGCTCGACGACCCCGCCGCCGTCGCGGGGCTCGACGCGCACCGCGACTTCGGCACCGCCGTCCCGACCCCCGACCACTTCCTGCCCCTGCTCTACCTCGCCGGGCTGGCCGACGCGGGGCGGGCAGCCGGAGGGAGCACCGATGTGCTGGTCGACGGCTACGCCTACGGCTCGCTGTCGATGACCGCCTACACCCTCGACCTGCCCTGCCAGGTCGACGGCGACGGGCCGGACGACGCGGCCGAGCTGCCCGAGGACGTCCCCCCGGACCACTCGAACATCTGAGCCCACCCCGGATGAGGGGGAGGGCACCAGGTACTAGCACCCCGTGTTTGCGGCGTGGCCCTCGGTGTCGGCGTTCCCTACTGTCGATCGAGGAAGGAGCTGACCCCAGCAGTTCCTCTCCCCCCGTCGGGCTCCCCGAAAGCCGACCGACCGAAGGAGTTAGCGATGCCCCGGACAGGCGCACCGTGGCGGGAACCCGCCGCCACCGACCGGTGCACCACCGCCGTCGCCGCCGTGGCCCGCGACCTGTTCACCTGGCACCGCCGGGGGGTCACGGTCCGGATGGTCGAACCGACCGGCGACGGAGGCGTGCTGCTCGGAGTCGACGCTCCCGTGGAGGCCATCCCGGCGGCCCAGCACCTGCTCTTCCGCCACTACCGGTTCCCCGTCACCTGCTACGCCTGGGCCTGAGCACGACGCCGACCAGGCCCGGCATGGGCAATCCCCGGCGCGGGATGGGCATCGCTCCCCGATCCGCCCGCCGCCCCGGGCGCGCCATCCTCGGTCCACCCGACCGAGGAGGCCGCAATGACCATCACCGCGACGACCACACCCGACACCGACACCCTCACCGCGAACAAGCGTCTGGCGGTGGCGTTCCTGGACGCGATCAGCGACGGCGACGTCGCAGCGCTCACCGCCATGATCACCCCCACCTGGACGATGGAGGGCGGCCCGCCGGACCTGCCCGCCGGCCAGGAGGGCATCCGGGTGCTCTTCGCCCACATCGGCGGGGTCGAACAGCGGTGGACGATCGACGACGTCATCGCCGAGGGCGACAAGGTCGTCGTTCGCGCCACCAACCACTGCGAGCAGGACAGCTTCTTCGGCGTCCCCGGCCGCGGGATCGTCCAGGTGTTCACCGCGACGTTCACGATGCAGATCGTCGACGGGCTCGTCGCGAGGATCTGGCGCAACGCCGCGGACCTCCAGCGGCTGTTCCAGCTCGGCGCCCGGATCCTGCCTCCGGCCACAATGCGCCCGAGCATGCCCTGACGCGGACGAGCAGTCAGCCGAGCCCGAGGGTCGCGACGGCGGCCGCCGCCTCGCGGCGCGTCGCGACCCCGAGCTTCTGCAACACCGCCGACACGTGGTGGTCCACCGTCCGCACCGACACCACCAGCCGCCCCGCGATCTCGGCGTTGGTCATCCCCGCCGCCAGCAGCCGCAGGATCTCCATCTGCCGCTCCGTGAGCCCTGCCGGGTTCGTCCGCGTCGCCGCCGCCGGGCCCCGCGGCACCTGCACGACACCGAGCTCGCGCAACCGGCGCCGAGCCAGCGTCGCCGCGGGCCGGGCACCGAGCCCGTCGAGCACCGTGAGCGCCTCGAGCGTCGGCTCCGCCTCCCCGGACTCGAGCAGCTCCAGGGCCCGCTCGTAGGGGTCGCCCACGCGCTCCCACTCCGCCGCGGCCGCCCGCCAGTCGCCGCCGATCCCCGCCGCGAACTCCGGCGGGCAGCCCGGGAACGACGTGACCGGCTCCCCCAGGCGGCACAGCCAGCGCAGCAGCTCGCCGCGGAGGTGCGCGGCGCCCGGCCGGTCGGTCCGCACGCGCAGCAGGGCGGCCCAGGCGCCGGCGGCGCCCGAGAGCGGGGCGCGCGGCGCCGACGTGAGCCAGGCGTGCTCGAGGTGCGCCATGCCGGTGGGCACCAGCCACTCCAGGACGTCGGCCTCGCGGGCCGCGCGGTCGGCCGCCGCCAGCATCTGCGCCGCCTCGTCCGCGCCCTGCCGGACCAGCAGCCGGGCCAGCACCGGCATCGTCTCCCGCCCGAGCATGCCGGGGTCGGGACGCTCGGCGAGCAGGCTGCGCAGCACGTCCTCGGCCGGCCCCCACTTCCCCCGCATGAGCAGCAGCCGCTGACGACGAGCCGTGAAGAAGTAGGTGTGGGCCTGGAAGTCGCGGTCGCGGCCGTACTCGTCGGCCGCGTCGAGGTACCGCGCCGCCTCGGTGTGGCGGCCGAGCCGCCAGAGGCCCTCGACGAGGTTGTAGTACCCGCGCATGACGTACTCGTGTTGCCCCAGCTCGCGCGCGACCGCGACGCTGTCGAGCAGCGCGGCACACCCGCCGAGGTCGCCCAGCTGCAGCAGCGCCGAGCCGCGGTAGTTGCGGGCCAGCACGGCGAGCTCCGCGTCGCCACCGTCCGGGTCGAGGTGGGACAGGCCCTCCTCCTCACGGTCGACCAGCACCAGCACCGCACCGAGGTTGACCCGGGCCGTCGCGCGGTCGGCCGTTGCGACGTCGGGTGCGGCGGCGAGGTCGTCGGCGCGGCGGGCGTCCGCCAGCGCCTCCGCCGTGTGCCGCAGCAACCACTGCTGGCGCGACAACGTGACCAGGTAGCGGATCAGCGCCCGGTCGCCGAGCCGGTCCGCGAGCGCGACGGCGGCGCGGGCCGCCGCGGCGGCGTCGTGCAGGCGGTTGACGTTGTAAAGGCTCCAGGCGTGCGCGTCGAGCAGTGCGGCGTGTTCGGCCGGGTCGAGCAGGGCCGAGCGGGCGAGCACCTGCTCGTAGGCGGCGACGGCCTGCCGGTGCGCCCCGGCCCGCGACGCCTCCCGTGCCACCGACGGCCCGTGGCGGACGACGCCCGCGTCGTCGCCGGCCTCGACGCAGTGGTGCAGCACGCGCGCGCGGTCGGGCGTCGGTGCGTCCAGCAACGCTGCGGTGACGCGGGCGTTGCGCTCGAACCGGATCGTGACCGGCAACGACTGCTCGACGGCGCGCCGGGCCAGCTCGTGGCGGAAGGCGACCGCGTCGGTACGGACCTCCAGCACCCCGAGCCGTTCCGCCTCCGTGACGGGGACGAGGTCCGGGCAAAGAGCGCGCAGCAGTGCCGGCTCGACCCGCGACGGCACGACCGCGAGCTGTTCGACGACCGCCCGCGCCGCGGGGGAAAGCCGGTGCACCCGGGCCAGCACGGCGTCGACGACGGTGCGCGGCACCGGGTCGTCCGGGGACGCGAGTGCCTCGGTGACGAAGAACGGATTGCCCGCGGTGGCCCGGTGCAGGCGCTGCGCGTCGACCGCCGAACCCCCGGCGAGCTCCGCGACGGCGTCCGGGGAGAGCCCGCCCAGCGACAGCCGGCGCACCGCCCGCCCCGCCAGGCTGCCGAGCACGCCGAGCAACGGGTGCTCGCGGCCGATCTCGTCGGGCCGGTAGGTCAGGAGCAGCAGCGCGGGCACGTCGTCGACGCGCCTGCCGACGTGCCGCAGCAGGTCGAGGGTCGCGCTGTCGGCCCAGTGGACGTCTTCGACGACCAGCACCGTCGGACCGTGCGGGTCGGCCAGCTCCTCGAGCACGGCCGGGAACACCCCGCCGGGGTCGTCCGCGGCCAGCGCGGCGGCGAGCGGCCCGCGGACGTGCCGCGCCGCGTCGCGCAACGGACCGAGCGCCCGCGGGGTCAGCAGGTCGTCGCAGGCACCCGCGAGCACCCGCCCGGCCCGCAGCGAGCGGGTGAACGCCCGTACCAGGCTCGTCTTGCCGATGCCCGCCTCACCGGAGACGAGCACGACGGATCCCGCTCCCCCGGCGGCACCGTCGAGGGCGGCATCGAGCACCCGCAGCTCGCTGTCGCGTTCGAGCAGGCGCGTCGCCATGTCGACATCGTGCCAGGCCACCCCCTGGTTTCGGGGGTAACGGCGCCTCCTGGCGGCTCGACACTCCGAAGGGTGCCGCACGTGATCACGCTGTGGCCCGTCGCTCCTGTGGAGAGGACCTCCGGACCGCATGATCGTCCGCACCGCGCGCAGCGCCGCCGCTCTGGCGGTCGCCACGCTGCTCGCTGCCGTCATCGTGTTGCTCGTCCTGCCCGGAATCGCACACGCGAAGGACCTGAACTGCCGGGACTTCACCTACCAGGAGCAAGCGCAAGACGTCCTGGACGCCGACCGCAGCGACCCGAACCACCTCGACGACGAGGGTGATGGCATCGCCTGCGAGTCGCTGCCGCGTCGCTCCTCGGGCGGGCCGACAACGGCGACGACGACCACGAAGACGACCCCGACGGCGACGACGACCTCCGCGACGGCCGCTCCCGTGGGCTACAGCACCGCGACGACCACGACGTCGTCGTCGACGACGACCACGGAGGAGACGACGTCCTCCACGAAGACGAGCACGACCACCGGGTCCGACTCCGACGCCGGATCGAACTCGGACTCGGACTCCGAGTCGAACTCTGACGCCGACGACGACTCCTCGTCGTCCGCCACCTCCGGCGACGACCGCGACTGCGGCGACTTCGCCTCACAGGCCGACGCCCAGGCCGCGCTCGACGCCGACCTGAGCGACCCCGACCACCTCGACGCGGACGTCGACGGGATCGCCTGCGAAGACCACTTCGGCAACGCGGGCCAGCAGGTCCAGGTGCATCCCAGCGGCGGCGTCGACACCGGCGGAGGGCCTGCCGATGCGTGAGCGGGCGTGGGCGACCCGCGCCGCGGCGATCCTGCTCCTCCTCGTCGTCGCCGGGTGCGGCCAGAACGCCGGCACCGGGTCGTCTGCGCCGCCGGCGGACAGCGCCGCTGGGGCGGCGCCCAGGCCGGCCGCGCGGTCCGCGGCGCCGGCGACCACGAACGTCCGGGCCCGCAGCACGCCCGTCGCCCTCGACGTGCCCGCCATCGACGTGCACACCACCGGCCTCGTCGACCTGGGGCTCACCCCGTCCGGAGCGTTGGACGTCCCCCAGGACGCCGCCACTGCGGGCTGGTTCGCCCTGAGCCCGGTTCCCGGCGAGGTCGGCCCCGCTGTCCTCGCCGCCCACGTCGACTACAAGAGGGTGCCCGGGGTGTTCGCGCGGTTGCGCGAGATGAAGGTCGGCGACACGGCTGAGGTGACGCGGTCCGACGGTGCCACGGCCCGGTTCACGGCCTACCGCGTGGAGCGGTTCAGCAAGTCCGCGTTCCCCACCGCGGAGGTGTACGGCAACACGGACGGCCCCGAACTCCGGCTCGTCACCTGCGGCGGCGAGTTCGACGAGGTGTCCCGCCACTACCGCGACAACGTCGTCGTGTTCGCCCGGCTGACCTGAGCCCGGTCAGGCGACCGCGACCCCGCCACCGCGCCGCGGGTCCGCCCCGCCGGTCAGGACCTCCGTCGCCGGGTCGCACACCACCGCCTGGCAGCCGCCGAAGTAGAGGTTGGCGTCGCGGAACAGGGTCACGGGCAGCCCGGTCGCGGCCAGGTCCTCCGTCGGGATCCCGGGCTCGGCGAACAGCCCCTCGGGCGAGTAGTGCACGCGCGGCGCGTCGACGGCGGCCTGCGCGGCGAGCCCCCGGTCGACCACGTTCACGATCACCTGGAGCAGCGCGCTGCGGATCCGGTTGCTGCCCGCCGATCCGACGACGAGCCGGGCCGCGCCATCGTGCAGCACGACCGTCGGCGCCATCATCGACGGCAGCCGGGAGCCGGGCAGTTGCGTGTGGAACCCCAGCGGCGACAGGTCCTCCTCGCCGAGCACGTTGTTGAGGTGGACCCCGGTGCCCGGTACGACGACTCCCGAGCCTTCGCCGTTCGACGTCGTCACCGCGCACGCCCAGCCGTCGGCGTCGAGCACCGAGACGTGGGTCGTCGACCCCAGCCGGTTCGCGCCCGCCCGGGTGGCGCTGCTGAGGCCTGCGAGGAACTCCGGCGTCCGCTCCCGCTCCGCCGCCGCCATGGCGGCGATCAGTGCGGCGGCGTCCGGTGGCCCCGGTCGAGCGTCCAGCTCGGCCAACGCCCGCCCCACCAGCACCCCGCCCGCGCTCGGCGGCGGATTCGTGCAGACCACGGTGTCGCGGTAGGGGACGTGGACGGGATCCCGGCGCAGCACCTCGTAGCCGGCGAGGTCCGCCGTCCCGAGCAGGCCGCCCTGCACACGGACCTCGTCCACCACGGCCGCGGCGACGTCGCCGGTGTAGAAGTGTGCCGGTCCCTCGGCGCCGAAGCGGTCGAGGGCGTCGGCCAACTCGGGGTCGGTCACCACGTCGCCGGTGCGGGGTGGCTGCCCGCCGGGCAGGTAGCGGGCACGCCCGGCCGGCGTGGCGGCGTTGATCTCGGCGAGCAGCGCGTAGAGGTACTCCTGCATCGGTGTGACCCGCACCCCGGCGCGGGCCAGCCGTGCGGCGGGCGCGGTCAGCTCGGCCAGTGGCGCCCGCCCGAAGTCGGCGACGGCGGCCGCAAGACCTGCGGGCGTGCCGTAGGTGCCGCAGGACGCGGCGCCGGCGTGGAAGACCTGGGTGGCGTCACCGAAGTCGACCGTCACCGCCCGCAGCGGGGCCCGGCCGGCCGGGTCGCGATCGCGGCCGGGGGTCTCGACAAAGAAGTCGAGCAGCACCGCCTCGCCGCCCGGCGGCACGACCAGCAGGTAGCCCCCCGACCCGAGCCCCGTGAGCAGCGGCTCCGCGACGAACGAGGTGAGCACAGCGGCGACGGCGGCGTCGACGGCGTTGCCGCCCGCCCGCAGCACCGCGGCACCCGCGGCCGCGGACTCGGGGTGGCCTGCGGCCACCACGCCCCGTCCGATCACGGTCCGCTCCCCTCCGCGCGCCCTCGGTGGCGCGCCGGGAATCTAGCCGACCGGCGCGGCCGGGCATCTCGTCAGGGCACAGCGTCAGGTCACACCACGGAGAACCCCGGCGGGAGCACGGTCCGGCCGGTGAGCGCCGCGAGCACCACCGGGCCCTGCCCGACCTCCACCGCGGTCCGCGCGGCGAGTGCCGCGGCCTCGGCGAGTACCGCGGGCGGGATCGTCACGGGCAGGCCGGTCGCGGCGGCGATGTCCGCGCCGTGCACCGCCAGTTCGAAGGTCCGCGTCGGCAGGTAGGCCAGGAGGCGCATGCCGCCCGCGACGGTCGTCACGAGGTCGTCGTCGCCCGCACGGTCCAGCGCGGCGGTGGCGTCGGCGAGCAGGGCCCGGAAGCCGGCGGCGGGGTCGGCACCCAGTGCGGCACCGGCGGCCCGGCCGCGTTCGGCGACGGCCGCCGGGTCGGCGCCGCCGGCGCGGATCACGGCGTAGTAGGCCTCGGGGGTCGCAACCTCCTCCGCGGCCGCGGGCCGGGCCAGGTAGGTCACCACGGTGACCAGCGCGCGGCTGGTGTGGCCGACGAGGGCGCGCAGGTCCCAGACACCCAGGCCGGGGCCGTCCCAGGCCGTCGGGGGGATCGTGTCGACGAGGCCGGCCACTGCGGCGGCGGCGCCGAGGAAGGTCGTGCGGGGCGACGGCACGGAGGCATCCTCGCGCCCGCGGCCCGGTCAGGCCAGAGGCAGGTCGGCCTCGACCAGGCAGGTCGAGCCGGCCGCACGGAAGGTCGTGAGCACGCCGCGCTCGCGCAGCCGGTCGAGGATCTCGGTGTCGCCCAGGGGCAGCGAGACCTGCACCTGACGCCGGGACCGGATGTCCGGGTCGTCGAACACGGCGTCGACGAGGCGGGTGCGGGTGCCGGGCGGGAGGTGCCCGGGGCTCACGTGCAGTGCCGCCCGGACCACGTCCGGGTCGATGAAGTCGATCGTGGCGACGGCGAGGGTGCTTCCGTCGTCGCCGTCGATGGCGATGCGTGGGGGTGCCGGTGCGGCCATGTCATGTCCCGTTCGCTACGCAGACCGTGGGTTGGCCGTGCGCGCAGGGCTTGCCGACGCACGACCTCGTGCTGAGACTGCTGTCCAAGCCGATCACTCTGTGCATCTGCTTGGGCACCCTCCGCACAGCCCGGTTACCCGGCCCATTGCGCCGCGGACCCCCTACCCACCGCACGATGGTGTCATCTTGACCCGTTGTACCAGCCGCCGGAATGTGCTAAACGATCTCCTCCGTCACACCCTCGACGCGTGCGCCCGACGGGCGGAAGGATGCGCCACATGGCCGATCTGCGCTTCGGGGTGTCGCTCGCGGGCTGGTCCGACGGCCCCGCTCTGCTGGCTGCGGCGCGGACCGCGGAGAGGGCGGGATTCGACACCGTCACCGTCGCGGACCACCTCGGCCACACCGCTCCGTTCGCGGTCCTGGCGGCCGCGGCGGCGGTGACGTCACGGGTGCGCCTGCGCACCTACGTGCTCGACGCCTACTTCTGGAACCCGGCGCTGCTCGCCCGCGAGGCCGCCACCCTGGACCTGCTCTCCGGCGGGCGGCTCGAGCTGGGGATCGGTGCGGGACACATGCGCCACGAGCACGTCGACGCCGGCCTGCCGTTCCCGGCGGTGGGCGAGCGCTGGGCGCACACGGCGGCGGTGGTCGCCGAGGTCCGGCGGCGCCTCGCCGACAAGAGCCACGTTCCCGCGCCCGTCCAGCAGCCGGTGCCGATGCTGGTGGCCGGGATGGGCGAGCGCGCGCTGCGGGTGGCGGCCGAGCACGCCGACATCGTCGGCCTCGCAGGGGCCGTGCAGGTGGCGGGCCGCCCCGCCGGCACGTTCACCCTGACCGACACCGCCACGACCGACGAGCGGGTCGGGCTCGTCCGCGAGGTCGCGGCCGCGCACGGCCGCGCACCCGAGCTGGATGTACTGCTGCAGCAGGTGGTGCTCGACGCGGATCCCGAGGAGACGGCCACGGGCGCGTCGCGCGAGGCCACGGAGCACGGGATGGGCTGGCTGACTCCCGAACTGCTGCTCGACACCCCGTTCGTGCTGTTCGCCGAGACGGCGGAGGATGCCGCCGCGGAGCTGGCCCGGCGGGAGCGGCGGTGGGGCGTGCGCAGCTGGAGCACGCACGCCCCGTGGGGACCGGCGCTGGCGCGGGTCGCCGCCGCAGCCCGGAACTAGAGCGCGCGGCTAGAAGTTGCCCCCGAAGTCTCCGCCACCGAAGTCTCCGCCGAAGTCGCCTGCTCCGGGGTCCTCCACGCCGGGGTCCTCGGCGGCCGCCATCTCCTCGCCGCCCGCGTCGCCGGCTCCCTCGTCGTCGAGGAAGGCGTCGGCGATCGCCGTGCCGATGAACGCACCCGCGACGCTGGCGAGCAGCGTCCCGGCGATCATCCCGCCCATCCCCATGCCGCCGCCCCGACCGCCGCCGAGGGTGCGCTCCATCGTTCCGGGGTTGCGCATCTCGGCGCGGGTGGCCATCCGGGCCAGCGACCGCGGGTCGTCCGACATGGCGCGCTCCGACGGCGGCAGCTCGGCCGAGACGTCGGCGAGCACCTTCTGCCGCTGCTCAGGGGTGAGCTTCGCGAACGCCTCCGCGTGGGCCTGCTCGATCGTCTCCGGCGGCGCCGTGCGCAGCATGTAGCGGTAGCGCTCGACGGCGGCCTCGTCCGGGTCCTTCGCCGCGCCGCCCGGCCGCCGACCACCGGATCCCTGCGGTGCGGGGGCCTGCGGCGGGGCGGAGGGCGCGAGCCGCTCCTTGAGCTTGTCGAACAGACCCATTGGAGATGTCCTCCCGAAGTTCGCAAACCGGACCGATCGTTCGCTCAACGTCCGGGTTACCCGCCCGGTTCCGCTCTCACCGCACCAGGCGCCCCAGCAGCGCGCCGGAGACCCAGATGCCCACGGCGGTCGCGCCGAGCAGCACCGCGAAGTCGAGCGTGAGGTGCGCGGGCGTCCCGATCAGGAGGCCGCGCAGGGCGTCGACGAGATAGGTCAGCGGGTTGACGTGGCTGACGACCTGCAGCCAGGTCGGCATGATCTCGATCGGGTACAGCGCGTTCGACGCGAAGAACAGCGGCATCGTGAGCACCTGGCCGAAGCCCATGAGCCGGTCGCGCGTGCCGGCCAGCCCGGCGATCGCCATCGACAGGCAGGCGAAGAACCCGGCGCCGAGCATGACCGCCACCGCGGCGGCCAGGATCTTGAAGGGGTTCGCGGTGACCGAGACGCCGAGCAGCAGCGCCACGGGGATCAGCACCACCACCGGCGACAGCCCCCGCACCCCGGCCGCGAAGGCCTTGGCCGCGACGATCGCCTGGCGCGGCGTGGGCGTGACCATCACCTTGGTGAGGATCCCGGCGTCGCGGTCCCAGATGATCTGGATCCCGAAGAAGATCGCGACGAACAGCGCGGACTGCGCGAGGATGCCCGGGGTGAGGTAGGCCAGGTACGACACCGGTCCGGTCGGGATCGCCCGGATCCGGGAGAAGATCTGGCCGAACACCAGCAGCCACAGCAGGGGCTGCACGGTGCGGGTGAGCAGCTCGGTGTGGTCGTGGCGGAGTTTCTGCAGCTCGACGAGGCTCAGCGCCGCAGTGCGGCGGATCAGCGTGAGCGGCGGCTCAACCCAGCTTGCGCGCGGTGGCACGGCTGCGACGGACGTCACGGAGGCCCTCCTTCCCGGAAGCGGCGAGGTCGATGCCGGCGTGGTGGCGGAAGACGTCTTCGAGCGACGCGTCCGGTCCGAGGTCGGCCTTGAGCTGCGCGGGCGACCCGGCCGCGGCGAGGCGGCCGCGGTGCATCAGCGCGACGGTGTCGCAAAGCTCGTCGGCCTCGTCCATGTAGTGGGTCGTGAGCAGCACGGTCATGCCGCGCTCGGCGCGCATCGCCCGCACGCGGTCCCACACCCCGTCGCGGGCGATCGGGTCGAGCCCGACCGTCGGCTCGTCGAGCACGAGCAGCGCGGGGTCGCCGACGAGCGCCTGGGCGAGCTCGAGACGGCGGATCATCCCGCCGGAGTAGGTGCCGGCGAGCCGGTCCGCGACGTCGAACAGGTCCATGGCCGCCAGCGCCTCGTCCACACGCGCGGCCCGGTCGCGGCGCGGCACGTCGTAGAGGCGGGCGAACCACGCGACGTTCTGCCGGCCCGTCAGTGCACCCTCGACCGACAGCTGCTGCGGCACGTAGCCGAGCAGCCGGCGCACCTGCGTGGCGTGCCGGGAGACGTCGAGGCCGAACACCGTCACCCCGCCCTGCTGCACCGGCAGGAGGGTGTTGACCACCCGCAGCGTGGTGGTCTTGCCTGCCCCGTTGGGGCCGAGGAGCCCGAATACCTCACCGGCCGCGACGGTGAGGTCGAGCCCGTCGACGGCGGCGGCAGCGTCGGCCCCGCCGCCGAAGCGGTGCACGAGTCCGGTGATCTCGACCGCAGGGGTGGTCATCGTGCGCCCACCCCGACCTCGTCGGGCCGCCCCGCCCGCTCCAGCTGTTCCGCAAGCGCGCCCAGTGCGGTGACGCCGGCCCGCAACTGTTCCACCTGTGCAGGGTCGAGGGCGTCGAGCGCCGCGGCGAGGACCTCACGGCGGCGGGCCCGCGCGGCGTCCGCGCTCTCCTGCGCGGACGGGGTGAGGCTGAGCCGCCCCACGCGCCGGTCGGCGGGATCGGTATCGCGCACGAGCAGCCCACGCGCGACGAGCCGGGAGACGATCGTGGAGACGGTGTTGGGCGCCAACCCGAGGTCCTGGGCCACGTCCGAGACCGGCCGCGCCGGTCGCCGCCCGACGAGGAGGACGACCTCGCGCTCGGCGGCGGTCAGGGCGTCGTCGCGGACGGCGGAGCCGGCGACCCGGCGCAGGGTGCGGCGTACGGAACCGAGCGCGGGAAGCAGCGCGTCGATCAGGGGTTCGTGAGCGGACACGACCTCACTGTAGCTCTGTTTCAGAATTGTTCTGGATCAGATATTTCCCCCGTGCCGTGACAGGACCGCCGCCGAGTGGGACGGTCACCCTGTGCGCCCGTCGCTCTTCGCCTTCGCCGGGGGTGAGCCCGCGTTCCTCGCCCTCGCAGCGGCGCATCACGCGCGGTGCCTCGCCGACCCCGAGTTGAACCACCCGTTCTCCCATCCCGGCCAGCACCCGCAGCACGTTGCGCGGCTCGGCGCGTACTGGGCGGAGGTGCTCGGCGGCCCACCGCGGTTCTCGCAGGAGTGCGGCGACCACTCCGCCGTCCTGCTCATGCACGCGCACAACGGCGACATGGGCGACCTGGGGAAGCGGTTCGTGGCGTGCTTCGTCGCGGCGGCGGACGACGTCGGCCTGCCCGCCGATCCCGCGTTCCGGGACGCACTGCGCGCCTACATGGAGTGGGCCGTCGCCGACGTGCTCGTCTACTCCCCGGTCGACGCCGAGGTACCGACCGCCGCGCCGATGCCGCACTGGTCGTGGGACGGCCTGCAGCCGGCCGAGATGCCGCGCTGACGAAGGCTCAGCAGCCGTCGAGCTGCCCGGCGTCCTGCATCTCGCGGGCCACCGTGCACGCGTCCGCGGACGGACACCCGGCGATGGCGGCCTTGCTCAGCAGCACGCGCAGGGCCTCGCGCTCCGCGGGGTCGAGGGCCGTGAGCACCGTGTCCTCGACCGTCGCGAGCCGCCCGTCGAGCTCGTCGAGCAGTGCGGCGCCCGCACTCGTCGCGATGATCCGGCGCGCCCGCCGGTCGGCCGGGTCCGGCCGGCGCTCGACCAGCCCGGCGCCCTCCAGCTCGTCGAGCAGGTGGGTCATCACCGTGCGGTCAAGGCCCAGGCGGCGGGCGAGCGCAAGCTGCGTGGGCGGCTCCTCGTGCAGGCAGGCCGTGAGCACCTGGTAGCCGCGCGGGCCCCCCGGCACCTCGGCGAGCGCGCCCGCGGTGGTGCGCAGATAGGTCCGCATGAGAGCGCCCAACGCCCAGCCAAGGTCGGCCTCGACGGCGGCAGGCGTGGTCATGCCCAGAGGATAGCGGCAAACGCGGCGTCGCAGATGCTCTGTTGACAAGATAGTCTGCGTAGCAGAACATCTGGAGAGACACGCACTTTCGAGGAGACTTCGATGACCCTGCTCCGCGTCGACAGCAGCATCCGTACCGAGGGCTCGGTGAGCCGCGAGGTCGCCGACTCCCTCGAGGAGGCCTGGTCGCGTCACCATCCGGGACCGGTCGTCCGCCGTGACCTCGGCCGCGACCCCCTCCCCGCCGAGGCATGGGCAGCCGCGGTGACGGCCGGGTACACGCCCGGGGCCGACCGCTCCCCGCAGCAGCGGGCCGCGGTCGCGTTCGTCGCCGGCCTGGCCGACGAGCTGCTCGCGGCCGACGCGATCGTCGTCGCCGCACCGCTCTACAACTTCGGCGTCCCGCAGCACCTCAAGACGTGGATCGACCTGCTGATCACCGATCCGCGGCTCGGTCCCGGCACCACACCGCTGGCCGGGCGGCCGCTCGCCCTGGTGATCGCCCGCGGTGGCGGGTACGGACCGGGCACCCCCCGCGCCGGCTGGGACCACGCCACCCCGTACCTCCAGCAGATCTTCGGTGCGGTGTTCGGCGCGGACGTGACGGTGGTCGAGGCCGAGCTGACGCTGGCCTCCGTCGTTCCCGCGATGGCGTCGCTGGTACCCGAGGCCGACCGGCTCCGGGTGCGGGCGCACGAGCTCGCCGCCGAGACGGGCCGCGCGCTGGCCGAACGGGCCGCGGTCGCCGCCTGATTCTTCGCCCGCGCCGACCGGGGGGTGACGCGGGCGTGATGGAGCGAACGCGGCGTTGGATTCGTCCGACTTACCCAACGCCGCGTTCGCTCGCATTCGGGACCGCGCTGCACCGGACGACCCGACTGCCCGCGCCCGTTCACCCCTGCGTCGCCCGGCGTTCCCGTCCCGACCTCCCGCCGGCAGTAGAACTGGCCGGGTGAGCACTCCACGCACGTCGAGCCCGGCGACACGAGCAGTCGCGGCGCTGGTGGCGACCGGTGTCGTCGCCGTGCTGACCACGGCGTGCGCACCGGACTCCGGAGCGATCAGGACCGAGTCGACCGGCGCCGCGCGCAACATCATCGTCGTCAACGGCGACGGCATGGCCGCCGCGCACCGTGAGGCTGGCCGGCTGGCCGTCGCCGGGCTCGACGGACGTCTCGAGATGGACAGCCTGCCGGTGGCCGGTCTGCTCACCACCGACTCCCGCGACCCGAGCACCCTGGTCACCGACTCCGCCGCGGCGGCCACCGCGTGGGCCACGGGCGAGAAGACGTACAACGGCGCGATCTCCGTGGGCCTCGACCGCCGCCCTCTACCCATCTTCGGGGTGCAGGCCAAGGTCGCGGGCAAGGCGACCGGGCTGGTCACCACCGCTCAGGTCACCGACGCCAGCCCCGCCGCGTTCTTCTCGCACACCACCGACCGCGGCGAACAGGACCGGATCGCCGGCCAGTACCTCGACGAGACCAAGCCCGACGTGATCCTGGGTGGTGGCGAGGACTGGTGGCACCCGGCCGGCGTCCCCGGCACGTACCCCGATGCACCCGCCGAGGACCCGGAGGAGGCCAGCAGGGGCACGCAGGGCGATCTCGTCGACCGGGCCCGGCAGCTCGGCTACACCTACGCCGGTAGCGCCGCCGAACTGCAGCAGGCCGCCGGACCCAAGCTGCTGGGCCTGTTCGCCAACGAGGAGATGTTCCAGCAGAAGCCGGAGGGCCAGGGCGACGTCTACAGCCCGGTCGTGGACCTGCCGACCATGACCCGCAAGGCCCTCGACACCCTCGACGACGCCCCGAACGGGTTCTTCCTGTTCGTCGAGGAGGAGGCCGTCGACGAGTTCGCGCACAACAACAACGGCCCGCGCGTGCTGCAGTCGATGCGCTCGCTCGACGCGACCGTCGGAGTCCTCCGCCGGTACGTCGCCGACCATCCCGACACCCTGCTCGTCGTCACCGGTGACCATGAGTGCGGCGGCCTGACGCTGGAGAGCCCGACGGTCTCCGACGACGAGACCGGCGACGCCGAGTCCAGCGAGGACGGCCCCTTCACGGTGGCGGGCAGCACGCAGACGTTCGTCATGGACTGGACCACCACCGAGCACACCGACGTTCCCGTGCCCGTCACCGCGGAGGGCCCCGGCGCCGACCGGTTCACCGGCGAGCACCCCAACACCTACGTCCACGACGTGCTGTCCGAGGTGCTCACGCCCCGCTCATGAAGCGGCACCGTTCGACAATGACGAACACCTGGGCTTCCGGGCGGGAGCCCGAGACCATACGGTCAGGGAGAGGTTGAAGCGGCAACGTCGCCCCCTGGAGGAATGTCATATGAGCTCGGAGCTGTACCAGCAGGTCGATCCCGAAGACGTCGGAGTGTCCAGCGCGTACCTGCGCAACATCGACACGCTCCAGGAGCGCTACCTGGCCGAGAACGCCTATCAAGGCTCGGTCGTGCTCGTCGCCCGGCACGGGAAGGTCTGCTACTTCAAGGCCTTCGGCAAGGCCGACGAGGGCGTGCCGATGGCCACCGACAGCATCTTCCGGCTCATGTCCATGTCGAAGGTCGTCGCCTCGGCGTGCGTGATGCAGCTGTTCGAGCAGGGCCGGATCGCGCTGCACGAGCCGATCTCCACCTACCTGCCGGAGTTCGCCGACCCGAAGGTCGCCGTCGTGAAGGACTGGGGGATCACCCAGCTGGTGACGGCCGAGCGCGAGATCACCGCGCACGACCTCCTCTCGATGACCGCCGGGATGACCAACACCTGGTGGCACCGCGTGTTCGAGCCCTCGGTGTACGGGGTCGTGCCGCAGCTCTACCAGGACGCCGGCGTCGTCGACGACATGAGCGCGCCGGCCACCACGCTCGAGGAGAACATCAAGACGCTCGCGCAGATGCCGCTCATCGCGCAGCCCGGCGCGATGTTCGACTACTCCAACAACAGCGTGGACACGCTGTGCCGGCTGGTCGAGGTGGTGTCCGGGCTCGACTTCGACACCTACCAGCGGCGCAACATCCTCGAGCCTCTGCGGATGCACGAGACCTGGTTCTTCACCCCGGAGGACCAGCAGCACCGGATCGCCGCCGTGTACGAGGCGGGTCGCGACGAGAAGGTGACCGAAGCGCGGCCGCTGGGCTTGGGGATGCTCGGCCCACAGGGTGCGTTCAGCCCCCACCACACCTACTTCAGCGGGGCCGGCGGCCTGAACGGCACGACCGCCGACTACTTCCGCTTCGCCCAGATGCTGCTGAACAAGGGTGAGCTCGACGGCGCCCGGGTGCTCAGCCCGGCCTCGGTGCGGCTGATGACCACCAACCAGATCGGCGATCTGAAGAACTGGCAGCTGACCCAGAACAAGTGGGGCTACATGGTCGACATCCAGGAAGGCGAGAACGCCCCGTCGGGGTCGATCCACTACCTGGGTGGGCCGGGCGCGTACAGCTGGCAGGGGTTCTTCTCCACCAAGTTCGTCAACAACCCGCGTCTCGACACCGTGATCATGACGATGAGCACCCCGGGCTTCGACGGGGCGTTGCCGCACAACCTGCGGTTGGTCGCGGCGGCCACCGCGGCCGTGACGGACTGATCTCCCGCTGAACAGGCCCGGCCGGGACCGTCTCCCGGCCGGGCCGGGCCTCGACCCGGACACACGTCCGGCCCGACACCCCGGTGCCCGCCTAGCGTGGGGCCGTGCAGTGGTGGGAAGGGGCGATCATCGCCCTGGCCGGGCTGTGGGCCGGGCTGATCAACGCGGTCGTCGGCTCCGGGACGCTGGTGACCTTTCCCGTGCTCGTCGCGCTCGGATACCCGCCGGTCACGGCGACGACGTCCAACGCGATCGGCCTGATCACCGGATCCATCACCGGCGCGGTGGGGTACCGCAGCGAGCTGGAGGGTCAGGGGCGTCGGCTCACGCGGTACGCGGTGGCGTCGCTCCTCGGGGCGATCCTCGGCGCCGTCCTGCTGCTGAAGCTCCCGGCGGACGCGTTCGAGACCATCGTGCCCGTCCTGGTCGGGATCTCGGTGATCCTCGTCCTGGTGCAGCCCCTGCTGTCGCGCCGCCTGAGCAACCGGACCGCGGTGAACCGGACGGCGTCCCCGCTGCTCTACGTGCTGATCTTCCTGGTGGGGATCTACGGCGGGTACTTCACCGCGGCGCAGGGGATCATGCTGGTCGGGGTTATGGGCCTGTTGGTGGCCGACCCCCTGCAGCGGCTCAACGCGTTCAAGAACGCGCTCGCGGCCGTGGTCAACGTCGTGGCCGGGGTGATCTACGCCTTCGTCGCCCCGGTGAGCTGGCCGGTCGTCGCGGTACTGGCGGTCAGCTCGACGGTCGGGGGGCTGCTCGGGGCGACGGTCGGCAAGCGGCTGTCGCCCAAGGTGCTGCGCGGGGTGATCGTCGTCATCGGGGTGGCCGCCGTCGTGCACCTGCTGATCGAGTGAGACCGCGACCCACCCGATCGACGATCACGTCGTGATGTCGAAGGTGGCGCCGAGCTCCGCGGTCGAGTCGCCGCCGACCCAGACGTCGAAGGTGGACGTGTCGGTCACCCAGTCGCGGACCGCCGCGTTCCAGTACCGCCGCTCGTCCGGGCCCACCGGGAACGACACCGTCCGCGACTCCCCCGCCGAGAGGGTGACCCGCCGGAAACCCTTGAGCTCGCGCACGGGCCGTGATGCGGTGCCGTGGCGCTGGTGGAGGTAGAGCTGGACGACCTCGTCTGCCTCGCGGTCGCCGGTGTTGGTGACCTCCACCGACACCGTGACGGTCCCGTCGGTCGTGGTGCTGGGCTCGTCGACGGTGAGCTCGGTGTAGGCGAACCGGCCGTAGCTCAGGCCATGCCCGAACGGGAACAGCGGCGTGCTGGCCTCGTCCCAGTACCGGCGGGCCTGGTTCTCCGGCTCGTGGGAGATCGTGTGGGCGTAGGTCATCGGGACCTGGCCGACGGTCCGCGGCCAGGTGAACGGCAGCTTTCCGCCGGGCGAGACGTCGCCGAACAGCAGGTTCGCCACGGCCGCCCCACCCTGGGTGCCGGGGTACCAGATGTCGAGGATCGCCGGCACGTTCTCCGCCGCCCAGCGCAGGTCCAGCGGACGGCCGTTCATCACCAGCAGCACGACCGGGGTGCCGGTCGCGACGACGGCCTGCAGCAGCTCGAGCTGGCGTCCGGGCAGCTCGAGCGACGACCGCGAGGCCATCTCGCCGATCATGTTCTGCCACTCCCCCACCACGACGACCGCGACGTCGGCCCCGGCGGCGAGATCGACCGCCCGTCGGAACTCGGCCTCCTCGTCGAAGCCCTCGGGGTCGGACGGGGTGTTGCCGCCGAACATGTCGAACAGCGAGGGGAACTCACGTTGTACGACCGGCACCCCGCGGGCGTACTCGACCCGGACAGCATGATCCGGCGCGGGGCGGCCGCTCCGCACAGAGTGCGGAGCGGACGCGTCGTGGCCGGATTGGTCACTGCCTCCGGCGCGGGCTCGGATCCCGGCGAGCACGGTGACCGTCTCGTCCAGGTCGAAGTCGAAGACCCACGGCCCGATGGTGTCGCGCGGCGAGTCGGCCAGCGGCCCGATCACCGCGACCGAGCCGAGCGCGTCCGCGTCGAGCGGGAGCAGCCCGCCCTCGTTGCGCAGCAGCACCGCGGACCGCTCGGCGGCGACCCGGGCGACGTCGCGGTGGGCGGGGTCGGCGAGCACCGCACGCGCGCGGTCCTCGTCGACGTACGGGTCGTCGAACAGGCCCATCCGGATCTTCGCCTCGAGGACGCGGCGCACGCACGCGTCGATCGCCTCGATGTCCGTCGCCCCCGATTCCAGCGCCTCGGGCAGGTGCGCGTAGGCGGGCGCGGAGATGGCCATCTCCAGGTCCACCCCCGCGTTGACCGCGCGGGCTCCGGCATCGGTCAGGTCGGCGGCGAACCCGTGGGTGAGCAGGTTGCGCACGGCGTTGGCGTCGCTGACCACGAAGCCCTCGAAGCCGAGCGTGCCGCGCAGCACGTCGGCGAACAGCCACCGGTTACCGGTCGCGGGGATGCCGTTGAAGTCCATGTAGGCCGTCATCACGTTGCCCGCGCCGGCCTCGATCGCCGCCACGAACGGCGGCAGCACGACGTTCCACAGCTCCGAGTCGGAGATGTTGACCTCGTCGTAGTCGCGGCCGCCGATGGCGTAGCCGTATCCCGCGAAGTGCTTGGGGCCGGCGATGATCCGCTCCGGCGTGCCCAGCTCCGGGCCCTGGAAGCCGCGGACCTGCGCCGCAGCGACGACGGCACCCAGGAACGGGTCCTCCCCGGCGCCCTCGACGATCCGCCCCCACCGCGGGTCGCGGGCGACGTCGACCATCGGTGCGAACGACCAGTGGACACCCACCGCCCGGGCCTCCCGGGCAGCCACGACCTGGCCCGCCTCGATGGTCTCCGGGTCCCAGGAGGCGGCCATGGCGATCGGCACCGGGAAGACGGTGCGCAGCCCGTGGATCACGTCGAAGCCGAACAGGGCGGGGATGCCCAACCGGTTCCCCTCGACCGCGAGGCGCTGGAGGCGGTTGGTCTCGGCGGGGTCGGTGACGAACAACAGCGAACCGACCGCGCTCTGCGCCAGCTGCGACTCCACCATCCGCGGCTGCTCGTCGGGGTCGATGTCCAGCACGGGCCCCGGCGCCCCGGGAGGCAGACGGAAGTAGAAGTACTGGGTCAGCTGGCCCGCCTTCTCCGCAGGCGTCATCCGGGACAGCAGCTCCTCGACCCGTGCGTCGATCGTCATCCCGGTCTCCCTTGGGTGTCTGAGCGCTTCTCGTCGAGTAGTTCTAACGTGGCGCAGATGCCGCGGCCAGGCGGAGCGGCGTCTCGACCAGGCGGACGGTCTCACTCCACTCACCGTGAGCGGATCAGGAGTCGGGTCGGGCGCCTACTGATGTTCCGTTCGCGGCGCCCCGTGGCTCACCGCCAGCCATCAGGTCCGGAGGGCGACGTGGGCCGGCCGTACCCCGCATCGGTATACCGCCCGAGCAGGTGTGCGACCTATGGTCGACCGGGCGTCGTCGACGAAGGAGGACCGCGTGACCGGATGGGCCTGGTGGTACCCGGTTCTCGCCGTCGTCGCCGTTGCCGTCGGTGTCTACTTCGCGGTGCAGGGCGCCGCTCGCCGCGGTGCTGACAGAGCGACGTGCTGGTCTCACACGCTCATGGCGGCCGGCATGGCCGCCATGTTCTCCCCCTGGCAGAACCTGATCCCCACCCTCGCCGGCATCCTGGTGTTCACGGTGCTCGGGGCCTGGTTCGCGGCAGTCCGACTGCGCCAGGGTCCGGACGGGACCGGCGAGGCCACCCACGTCGCGGTGGGTGCCGCCGCCATGGTCGTCATGTACCTGGGAATGTCCTCGCCTTCCTCGACCGCCGAGGCCGCCACCGGCCACGCCGGGCATGTCGCGGCCTTGCCGGGCTCGTCGTCGCTGCTCACCGTCGCCGTCGGCCTGGCACTCACGGGCTACTTCGCCTGGCACGCGTGGGAGACCACGTCCGGCACGCGTCGAGCCGACCCGGTAGGTGGTGCCCACGGCACCGCGACCGTGAGCCGGGTACGCACCGAGACCGCCGCGCACGTGGTGCTCGACGTGCTGATGGCCGTGATGTTCCTCAGCATGCTCTGACTGTCCGGCCACCGGGCTGTGTGCCGTCAGCGGTCGAATCGGACGACGACCGACCCGTGATCGCCGATGATCGTGTACCTGAGAGCGGATGGGCGGCGTTCGGCGTAATCCGTGCATGTGTTCGGGCGAGCGATACTCCGCTCGGCGCATCTGCCCGTCTGCCGGACCGAGAACCGGCTCAGCCTTGCCAACCGTTCCTGCGGCGGCATCTAGCGTCCCGACGTCCGGGCAGCAGGTCGATGACGGAGGTGGCGGTGGAGGTCGCGACACGGCTCGCTCTGTATCTCGGCTGTCTGGTCGTCGCGCTCGTGGCCGGGTGGGCTCTCGGCCAGATGGCCGTGCTCGTCGACCCCCAGATGTCCGTTCCGGGGACCGCCCCTTTCCACGAGCACGTAGTCGGGGCCGGCCACGCGGTCACGGTGCGCGAGGCCGGCGCTCCGTGACCGCCGCGTCGCTCGGCCCGCAGGCACCGCCGCAGTCGTCCGTTGAACTGCTCGTCGGCGGCATGACCTGCGGGGCCTGCGCCAACCGGGTCGAGCGCAAGCTGAACAAGATCGACGGCGTGTCGGCGACCGTGAACTACGCGACGGAGAAGGCCTCGGTCGGCTTCTCCGATCCGGTGACCGTCGACGACGTGATCGCCGCCGTCGAGCGGGCCGGCTACACCGCGACGCTGCCCGCGCCACCGCCGTCGCCGGTCGAGCCGGACCAGGACGGCGCCGTTCCGGACCCCGCACTCGCCGCGTTGCGCACCCGGCTGCTGGTCTGTCTGACGCTCACGGTCCCGGTTGTCGCCATGGCGATGGTTCCGGCGCTCCAGTTCACCTCGTGGCAGTGGGCGTCACTGACGCTCGCCGCGCCGGTGGCGGTGTGGGGCGCGCTGCCGTTCCACCGCGCCGCGTGGTCCAACCTGCGACACGGCGTCGCCACGATGGACACCCTCGTGTCGATCGGGACGCTCGCCGCCTTCGGCTGGTCGCTCTACGCCCTGTTCCTCGGTGACGCCGGTGCACCGGGCCTGCAGCATCCCTTCGCCCTCACCCTCGACGGGACGCACGGCTCCGCGCACCTCTACCTGGAGGTCGCCGCGGGCGTCACGACCTTCGTGCTGGCCGGCCGCTACGCCGAGACCCGCGCGCGGCGGCGATCCGGTGCCGCGCTGCAGACCCTGCTCGGGCTGGCGGCGACGGACGCCTCGGTCCTCCGGCACGGCCGCGAGGTCCGGATGCCGGTCGACCGGCTGGTGGTCGGCGACCGGTTCGTCGTGCGGCCGGGCGACAAGGTGGCCACCGACGGTGTCGTCGTCGAGGGCGCCTCGGCGATCGACGCGAGCATGCTGACCGGCGAAGCGGTGCCGGCCGAGGTGGCCGAGGGCGACGCCGTCACCGGTGGCTGCGTCAACGTCGGAGGCCGGCTCGTCGTCGAGGCCACGCGGGTCGGCGCCGAGACCCGGCTCGCGCAGATCGCGGCTCTGGTCGAGCAGGCACAGACGGGAAAAGCCGCCGTACAGCGTCTCGCCGACCGGGTCGCGGGCGTCTTCGTACCGGTCGTCCTCGTGCTCGCCGTCGGGACCTTCGGTTTCTGGCTCGGGGTCGGCGCATTCGCCGCGACGGCGTTCACCGCCGCGACCGCCGTCCTGATCGTCGCGTGCCCGTGCGCGCTGGGGCTCGCCACGCCGACGGCCCTCCTGGTCGGCACCGGACGCGGCGCGCAGCTGGGCATCGTCATCAAGGGCCCGGAGGTGCTGGAGTCGACGCGGCGGATCGACACCGTGCTGCTCGACAAGACCGGCACCGTGACCACCGGCGAGATGACGGTCGTGGACATCGTCGCCGCGCCCGGTGAAGACGTCGACGAGGTCCTCGCCGTCGCCGGCGGGCTGCAGAGCGCGTCGTCGCACCCGATCGCCAGGGCCGTCGTGCGCCGGGCGGAACAACGTCTCGCCGAACGGGGCCGCCCTGAACAGGACCACGGCGGGCTCCCTGCCGTCACCGGCTTCGCCGCGCTGGACGGGCTCGGCGTGCGCGGGACCGTCGAGGGCCGCGACGCCGTGATCGGCCGCCGCCTGCTGCTCTCGCGGCACGACATCGCCCTGCCCGACGACCTGGGAGCCGCCCTCGGCGCAGCCGAGCGGGACGGCGGAACAGGGGTCGTCGTCGCATGGTCGGGCCGGGCGCGAGCGGTCCTCGTCCTCGCCGACACCGTCCGGCCCACCAGCCGGGCCGCCGTCGACGCGCTGCGCCGGCTGGGCGTCGAACCAATCCTGCTCACCGGCGACGGCCGCGGAGCCGCGGAGGCCGTGGCCCACCAGGTCGGGATCACGATGCTGTCCGCCGACGCCCTTCCCGACGACAAGGTCTCGCTCGTCCGCAGCCTGCAGGCCGACGGCCGAGTGGTCGCCGTGGTCGGCGACGGCGTCAACGACGCCGCGGCGCTGGCTCAGGCCGACCTCGGCATCGCCATGGGAACCGGGACCGACGCCGCCATCCACGCCTCCGACCTGACCCTCGTCCGCGCCGACCTGCGTGCGGCCGCCGACGCCATCCGCCTCTCCCGCCGGACCCTCGGTGTCGTCAGGGCCAACCTGTTCTGGGCCTTCGCCTACAACTGCCTCGCTCTCCCGGTCGCCGCGGCGGGCCTGCTCAACCCCATGGTCGCCGGCGCGGCGATGGCCCTGAGCTCGGTCTTCGTCGTCTCGAACAGCCTGCGTCTGCGGCGCTTCGCGGCCCTGCCGGAAACCGCGTCCGGCTGATCCGATGATCGGGTCCACGCACCGGCTCGTGCGGGCCGGCTCAGCGCAGCGCGAGGAGTACAAAGGCGCCGAACGTGGCGGCTGCGGCGATAACATCAGCAACTGGTCCACCGCGTACCGCGAGAGCGGCCACGTGCGCCGCTGCGATGCCGACCAGCGCGCCGCACCCGACGCATCGCTCGCGGCGGCCCGCGACCCGGCAACAACGGCGCACTTTCCCGACCATCAGTTGATCTTCTCAAACACGTTCTCAGCCCCGAGGCCGTGGCGGCATCAAGGACAAGAGGATCGAGTTCACCGTCGCTCAGCAACAGTCCTACCTGCAGGGCTACGGGGGCGTCGACTCGCTGTGGCTGCAGCTGAGCACGGCGACGAGATGCACGAAGCGTCGATCGGCAGTGTCCAAGGAGACGGGCGCGCACTGCTCGTCGAGGTCCCGGGAGTGTCGGGCGATCACGTCCGCTGCCCGGCCTCCGGGTCCGCGGTAACGGCGGTGCCCTACCTCACTCGGAACCCGATATCTCGGAGCGTCGAGGGGTACGGTGCGTACAGGTTCGGTCCAGGTTGCCCTCGGTGGGTTGGGCTGCTCGATCACATACCGGTAGCTGCCAGAGGAGAAGGACAACGGCACCGTCGGGTGGAGTACGACGTTCTGTTGGCACGGCCTGAATGACATCAACTGGAGGCTCTTCGCATATGTCGCGCTCCACCGGCTCCAATGATCTTGACTGGATCGAGGCTGGTCGAACCTCACAGCGGAGCGAGGTCTCCGGGATGGTCGACCCGTACGCGCAGGCGCACATCGCGGTTACGGCGGAGGGTGCGGGGATCCGAGTGGTCCGCGTGACCGGCGACTTGGGCTCGGGCAGCATGGCTTCCCTCGACGAGATCCTCGTGAACCAGATCAGCGCGCGGCTGGCCGGGCTCGTGGTCGACCTTTCTACGTCGTCGTTCGTCGGCGTACGCGGCGTCGCCGCGCTGGTGTATGCGGCCGAGCGCGCTCGTCAGCGTGGGCTGGCCCTCTCCGTAGTGATCGGCGAGCACGCCGAGATCACCCGCGTGCTGTCCCGGGTCTGCCGCGAGGACGCGTTGCTCGTCCACACCTCACTCAATAGCAGTCTGCACGCCTGTCGCGGCCTCTTGCCCGAGTGTGACACCGCGACGACATCCCTCACCGGATCGAGCCGATCAGGCGGTGACGTATCCGCGGGCAAGACGCTGACGATCGCGCTGCACCGTCAACCGGACCACGCCACGGTGACGCTGAGCGGCGAGCTGACCAGGGCCGGCGTCGGCGCGATCAGCCAGACCCTGGCGGAGTTGCTCCTCGATGTCGGACGGGTCATCGTCGACCTCGAGGGCCTTCAGATCGGCTGGCTTCCGGCGCTGCAAGTGTTCCCTTCGACTCTTGCCGCGGCCGGAGGCTGGCCATTCGCCCGACTGACCCTCTGCGGGGCCTCGCCGGAGGTCACCGAACTGCTTCATGCACTCGACGTCCCGGACACGGTGCCGCTGACAGCCGACCCTGCGGCCGCACTGGCCCGGCTGGAAACGAGACCCGCCGCAACCTCGCGATACCACCTCCTCGACCCCCACCTGGCTTCGCCGCGGCGGGCCCGAGCACTGTTCCGCAGAGCATGCATGGATTGGGCATTGGGCAACGCCTACGACCACGCTGCGCTGGTTGTGAACGAACTGGTCACGAACGCCGTTCGCCACGCTCGTACGTCGTGCCGGCTCGACATCCGGCTCGATGCCCGCGGCCTGCGCGTCGCGGTGCGGGACCAAGGTCCCGTTCACGCCGCTCTCATCGACGACACCGGCCACACGCCGCGGTGCGGCACCGGACTCCACCTCGTCGCGGCGCTGAGCCATCGATGGGGAGTCGAGCAGCACGTCGACGGCAAGACCGTGTGGGTCGAACTCGTACCTCGTCCGGCCTGACGAAGCTCGCCTGCTCGTCGCACTGCTCACCCGCCGGGGGTCTGTCAAAAGATCCTTTTTACAGTCCCCCGGCCCGGAGGCAGGCTTGTCTGCGTGTCGGAAGGCGGAGGTACTGTCACGGCTGCGCGGGTCTTCCGACACGAGTGGACGGTCGTGATGCACCGCTTGCTGGTGCCCGCCTCGTCATGGCGGGACTGCTCTGCGGTCGCTGCCTGGATCGCTGAGGCGGTCGGTCGTGGGGAGAAAGTGCTGTACAAGCACGCACCCAGCGAGGACGCGGCGACCATGCTCGCGCGCTCACTGCCGACCGTAGGCGTGGATCCCGCCGTTCTGGCGTCGGGGCAGGTGCAGCTGGCCGACGCAGCCGAGCTTCACATCGAGACCGGCGGCCTCCACGAGGCGCTGTGCGCGCTGCACGAGCAGCAATTGGATCAAGCAAACCGGGGAGGATTCACCGGACTGGCGATGACCGGCGACGCGGCCGCGATGCACAGCATCACCCGCGACGAAGGAGAGCTGGCAAGGTATGAACGCGCCCTCGAGCGGCTGGCGGCCGACGCGGGAGTGCGTTCACTGTGCCGGTACGCACTGCACGAGCACCCGGGCCTGCTGGACGACATGCTGGCGGTGCACTACCGCGATGTGACAGATGACGTGTGGTCCGCCGGGGTGGTCGACCAACGGCTGCGGATCAGGGGGGAGTTGGACTTCAGCAACGCCGTCCGACTCACTTCCGTGATGCACGCCGCCTTCCGCGCCGGGGTTCGCATAGTGGACGTCTCAGAGCTGCTGTTCTGCGACGTCGCCGGCGTCCGCACGCTTGTCGCAGCCGCCGACGCGCTGCCACCTGAGACGATGCCGCTGACTCTGACCGGCGTCAACGGGGTGCTGGCCACCATGCTCGAACTGGCGGGTGGGCTAGACCCCGCTGTGCTGCAGGTGACCGAACGAGACCCAGACGCATGACCAAGAGCAACCAACCACGGCATGCCGCCGGCCGTACGTTCCTCGTGCTGCCGGAGCAAGCCACCACGCTCCGCGTCGTCATTCCTCCGGCGATGCCTCTGCGGCCGGTCCACAGATGCTTCGCCTCCTGCTGCGCTGGTTGCTCCCGACGCCCCGTTCGAGCGCTCAGCCGCCGGCGGCCCTGCAACCACACCCGCAGCATCGCCACCGGCAGGAGCGCGGACACGCCGACGCCGAGCAGCAGAAGCAGGACGTCCATCACCGGCCACCCCGCGGTCGCGATGCGACCCCGGCTCGGGTCCTGCGGGTCGTAGAGCACCGGCACCACCGCGCCGCCGTCGATGCCGTCCGGCGGAACGCCAGGGGGTCAGATTTCAGGATCCGGCGACACCAGGAGACGCCGAACGCATGACCACCAAAGTTGCCCGGTCACCTCGCCACCCTCCGGGCCCTGCTCTCCCCCTGGGAATGCTCGAGGAGCCGGGCCAGTAATGATGAACAGCCTGGCCTGCCGGGCTCTCCAGGAGTCGTTGACCAGGCCGTTCAGGGTGATGGGCAAGACTGGGATTGAACCAGCGACCTGTTCCTTGTCAAGGCCGATGCGCCATCGCGGGTGCTGATGTCTGGTGTCGTCGCGTGCTGCCTGACCGGCGCGTTCGTGCTCGTGCGGCTTGGGGCTGTGTCGAGCGGTGTGCTCCGGATTCGCTCCGCCTTGCCCCACGCGAGGTCGCGTCCCGCCTGGCATGCCGCGACAGGGGGGGTCGCCCTGACTGCGCGACGGCCCGCGGTTCTATGAGCACCCAGGGCCGAGATACCCCTAGCCTGTCTCGAAACCCCGACCAAGGCGGGCCGCCTCCGCCGTGCTGAGGCGCCGCGGCAGTCGGGTGTCAAGCTTGATGGGGTAGCCGCCGGCTCAAGGTGTGGAGGAGTACCTCATGGAGGTGACCCCGCTGGTCTGGGGCCTGACTATCGCAGCGATCGGCGGGCTCCTGCTGTTCGACTTCGTCTTCCACGTCCGCAAGGCTCATGTCCCGACGCTGCGTGAGGCTGCGATCTGGTCGGGCCTCTACGTCGGCCTGGCGCTACTCTTCGGCGTCGGTGTCCTGGTCTTGGGTGGCGCTCAGGCCGGGTCGGAGTACTTCGCGGGCTACGTCACCGAGAAGGCGCTTTCGGTCGACAACCTGTTCGTCTTCCTCATCATCATGACCAGTTTCCGGGTGCCACGCGAAGATCAGCAGAAGGTCCTGCTGTTCGGCATTGTGTTCTCGCTCATTGCCCGAACCGGGTTCATTTTCCTCGGCGCCGCGCTCATCAACTCCTTCGCCTGGGTCTTCTACCTGTTCGGACTGATTCTGTTGATCACCGCCGGCAACATGCTCAAGCCTGAGGGTGAGGAGTCCCACTCCGCCGACAACGTCATCATTCGGCTCGCCCGCAAGGTGTTCCACACCGCGCCTCACTACGACGGCGACAAGCTGTTCACCGTGCACGGGGGCAAGCGGGCGATGACTCCGATGCTGCTGGTGATGGTGGCAATCGGGGGCACCGACGTCCTCTTCGCTCTCGACTCGATCCCAGCGATCTTCGGGTTGACCCAGAGCACCTTCATCGTCTTCACCGCCACCGCATTCTCCCTGCTCGGCCTGCGGCAGCTCTTCTTCCTCATCGACGGGCTGCTGGACCGCCTCATCTACCTCTCCTACGGCCTCGCCGCCATTCTCGGATTCATCGGCGTCAAGCTCATCCTCCATGCGCTGCACGAGAACACCGTCCCGTTCATCAACGATGGTGAGCCCGTCCCGGTGGTCGAGATCAGCACCGGGCTCTCCCTGAGCGTGATCCTCGGGGTCCTCGTTGTGACCGTCTCCGCATCCCTGCTCAGCCCCGCGGGTAGGGCCCAAAACGCGATCGCCAACGCACGTCGTCACGCCGCGTCGTACCTGGACTCGGAGTACACCGCCGACCCGGCCGAACGCGAACGCATCTTCCGACTACTGCTCACCGAGCGCGACCAGATCGTGGCTCTCGGGCCGAAGTACCGGCAGAAGGTCCGCGACGAACCAGCCCTCATCGCGCTCCTCGAACGCGCGCGCGACAGCCACGACGCCGCGGCCGCCCGTGGTGAGGCCGCACCGACCGGGGCGCCGAAGATACTGGACCGCGACGACGGCCCAGCCACGGCGTGAGATTTAGTGCGTTCGCCCGGTTCCCCACCCCCGAATCCTTGGCCTCCCTGGCCGGCCTCACCCCCTCGACCCGCAGTCCGGCAAGGTCAATGTCACTGCATTCCGGTGGGCCGCGGACAAGCAGCTGCGCAACGCGGTCTACGACTTCGCCGCCGCCTCCCGCCACGGCAACCCCTGGGCCGCCGACCTCACCTCGCGCTCACTTCGCCCGCCACTGGCGAGTGAGCGCAGTGCTGACCTAACTCCGCGACCTTCGATGACCGACAGCGTCGCGACCGGGACTGTCCGATCTTCGGTGTAAGTGCTGATCCGGCCTGACACGCCGAGCCGTTGGGCTTGGCGGGAAGCAGGCAGCATGACCGACACGATCGGGCCCGTGGACGGGCTCAATGAGGACGACAAGC